>CALCGJ010000145.1 GCA_937900965.1 uncultured Bacteroidota bacterium
CAAAAAAATGTTGTGGAATAAAACAAAATGCATACCTTTGTCGTTTATAACAATTGTTGTTTGCACTTACTCTTGTGAGAAATCAAATAAATGAACAATCCTGAGTCCATACACGCATTGGCTTATTTCAATTTATTGAAGACTGGAAGTTGGGTGGAAGGAAGAGTAAAAGAGGCCTTAAGGCCTTTTAAGCTGACTCATGCTCAACTAAATGTGTTATATATTTTAACGGAAAATGATCCTAATCCTGTATGTGCTAATGAAGTAAAAAGGAGGATATTGGTAAATAATCCTGATGTGACCCGGTTGCTGGACAGGTTAGTAAAAAAGGGATATGTTGTACGGGAAACCTGCCCCGAAAACCGCAGAAAGATTGATATTTCTCTAACGGATATCGGAAGAACACTGTTTGAAAAGGCACATCATTCAGCAAAACTAGCTCTCGGGCATTTTTTTAAAAACCAAATAACTGAAAATGAGGCAAAAGAACTCAGGAGAATTTTAGGTAAAATCAGATCATAAATTTTTTTATCACAATGTTGTTGTAAACAATAGTAGTTAAAAACACTAAATAGTATTAACATTTAAAATTTTTGAAAAATGAAACTGACAAATTTTATATTAGCATCAATCATAATGCTGTCTGGCCATTTAATGTATGCACAAAAAGCAGAAGTAAACACTGAAAAATCACATATAGAATGGATTGGTAAAAAGATAGGCGGCCAGCATGAAGGTACCATCCAATTAAAGAGTGGTTATTTTGATTTAAAGGATGATAAAATTGTATCAGGTAATTTTATTGTCGATATGACAACCATGACGAATACTGATCTTAAGGATGAAGGATATAATCAAAAGTTGATTGGTCATTTAAAATCAGATGACTTTTTTGGTGTTGAAGAATATCCCACAGCTACTTTTGTAGTGACAGAAAGTTCCAGGTTCAGTAATGGAAAAGCCACTGTATCAGGAAACATCACCATAAAGAACAAAACTGAGAACATCTCCTTCGTTGTTGAAAGGAAGGGGAATGAATATACAATCAGGATTGATATCGACCGCTCGAAATTTGATGTAAGGTATGGCTCCAACTCATTCTTCGATAATCTTGGTAACAAGGCAATTGACGATATTTTCACACTTGATATTACACTTGTGGTAAATTAGTGCCACACGCCGCAATATCTTGTTAAACAATGAGATTTCAATGGTCCTATTCCACCGCTGGACATTAGTGGAAAAGCCGGCGTATCTGATCCCCCTTGGCCGATCCAAACTGACCACTGTATATGTCTGATTTTATAACATCTAAGCTGATTGATTCCGATCGGCGCGGGGTGGTCAATACCATCGGCCTGTCCAATTGAATATTAATTAGCAAAGTTTTAAGGTTTTAACTCTCTACATGAAGGTTCACATTTGGTTGGAAATTCTATTTGTTCTAAATTTGGGAACTACTCATTAACATTATATATATGAAAGCGTTTTCACAAACGGCCCTTATTCTTGGGTTGATAATCGCTCTTTCGGGCTCTGCAAATGCCCAGCAATCGGATGGCTTCCCTAAAAATGAACTTCAGGCCTCTTATGGCATTGGCACTTTGACTGAGATTGAAGTAGGTTTAGGCGAAACCATGGCCAGTGCTTTCGCTGATATTTTCTCGTTCTCACCAGATTCAGTCCAACAGGTTTTCACCTCCGCAAAAGGAAGTATCAACCTTCAGTATGCCAGGCGCCTTTCAAAAGTCATCAAACTTGGGGTCACAGCCTCGTTCAATCCTGTTAAATCCAGGGTTGAGTTTAAGCAGGGATACTATTCACATGATTCATGGTACTTTATTTCACTGATGCCACGGATTGACTTTCTCTATCTCAACCGGGGGATCTTCTCCATGTATTCAGGGTTAGCTGTTGGAGCGACCTATTATATAGATAAAAATACAACTTCCGATCAAGGGTCATCAACACTGCAGGGATGGCTCTTTGCTTTCCAGATAAATGCTCTTGGATTTCGGGTTGGCAAAGATATCGGCGGTTTTGCTGAATTTGGTTTTGGTGATCAGGGTTTGATCAACATAGGTATATCGGGAAGATTTTAGATTTAAAGACAATTATAAAACAGTAAAAAAGGAGGAAGACTGGTTTCCAAAAATGATTGCAGCGGGTTTAAAAAAGTTTGCCTGGATACAATCACCACATTCTGCCCTAAGTAAGCAGAGTGCAAGACAGTCTGTTAAAAGCGAGAGTACTGAAATCGTAACAATGTTTGAAAGTGGAGACCCTGATGCGATTGTATGGTTAAAATCTTGATTGCCGGGTGTATTATTATAAATGTAGTTTAAGGAGTACAGTTAGTGAAATTAGGTTTTGGTTCTGTCCAAACTGTTGTACCATCACTAAAATCTTCACAATTAGTAACATTACTCACATCCCAACCACTTAAGTCTTGGTTGAAAGCAAAAGCTTCTTCAAACATAAAACTCATATCCGTCACTTTACTCACATCCCAATCTCCAATTGGTTGGTTAAAAGAAGTAGCATCACCAAACATATAACCCATATGAGTCACATTACTCACCTCCCAAGAACCTATATCTTGGTTAAAAGAAGTTGCATCACTAAACATCCTTTCCATATCAGTCACATTACTCACATCCCAATCTCCAATCGGTTGGTTAAAAGAAGTAGCTAGAAAAAACATATAACCCATCTCAGTTACATTACTAACATCCCAATTACTTAGGTCTTGGTTGAAAGCAGAAGCCTCTTCAAACATATAACTCATATCAGTTACTTTACTCACATTCCAAGTGCTTATATCTTGGTTAAAAGTTACAGTTCCTTTAAACATAAAAAACATATTAGTCACATTACTAACATCCCAAGAACTTATATCTTGGTTAAAAGTTTCAACTTTTTTAAACATAAAAAACATATCAGTCACTTTGGTAGTAGCTATTTTAGTTACATCATCTTCATTAGCTACCATTTCTCGTAACATATCTTCGTCCACTACAGTATAAGTAACACCATTTACTTCTCCCTTATCTCCTGCATTTGACCATTCATAAGCCTTAATTGTTACACCATTCTCAGCTAAATAAACGGGGTTATCTCCATCGTATACAGATTGATAATTTCCTACATTATCATCATCACTACAAGCAACGATTAAGACTGTTAAAAGTAAATAGATAAGTTTTTTCATTTTTTTGAATATTCGTTCCTTAGCAAAAGTACGCATTTTACATTTTTCATAGAATATAATTGTATAGGGTCAAACAAATATGCAAAAAGGAGAGCATGTTTGTCAATATGTTATGTAATAAGTTTGACACACAAGAAATAAAAAAACGCTCTAACAATTGATATAC
Source organism: uncultured Bacteroidota bacterium (assembly GCA_937900965.1). Lineage (GTDB taxonomy): Bacteria > Bacteroidota > Bacteroidia > Bacteroidales > FEN-979 > QYOJ01. Next base: position 3,378 of record CALCGJ010000145.1, read on the forward strand.
AATATGCTAAAGCGTTTAATGTTGTGGGCCCACCAGGACTTGAACCTGGGACCAATAGATTATGAGTCTACTGCTCTAACCAACTGAGCTATGGGCCCAATCCGAATGACGAATAATCCGAATGACGATTTACGAATTAAGAGTGCAAAAGTACGACTTTTTTAATTTTTCAGGTAGATTTCTGAACCGATGAAATAATCAATGCCGGGGATCTTCATCACATAAGCATGTTTTGGCTCTTCCTGGCCTGATACCGGGTTTTTTCATGTTTTTTGGATTCTGATTTCTGATGACAAATTAAACCAAACTCATGATTCAATCCAAAGGTTCTCGTTAAAATTCCCACCTTTGCAAAAACTTTCCTGACTGAAATAATGGCTGTAAAAAACATCATTTTTGATTTTGGCGGTGTCATATGTGATATTGACATTTCATTGACAGAACAGGCATTTATTGACCTGGGGATAAAACCGTTTAAGGGAGAGGAGGCATCAGCTCAGCGAGACCTTTTTTTCGAACAGTTTGAAACCGGTCAAATTTCTCCTCCCGAGTTTCGTAGCACATTGCGGATGTTCTTTTCAAACCCTGTATCCGACGAAGATATTGACCGGGCCTGGAATGCCCTTCTTCATAAAATTCCCGCGAACAGGATCTCGTTGCTGAAAAAACTACAATCCCGGTATAAGCTCTTCCTTCTCAGTAATACCAACCCGATCCACTACCAGCAATACGTGCAGGACCTGCATGAAAATTTTGGTTTTCATGATTTTCATGGCCTTTTTGAAACTGCATACTTTTCACATGAGATCCAACTCCGGAAACCTTCACGCGAAGTGTATGAGTTTGTACTAAACCATGCCGGCATCCGGGGAGAGGAGACCCTGTTTATCGACGACGACATTAGAAATACACAAGGTGCTGGAAAAGCTGGAATACTGGCATATCATCTGAAGCCTGATGAAGATATTACGGAACTTTTCAATACAGAAACGCAGTTTCTTCCGATTCTGTAATTTTCGTCTCTTTTTTCCTGATAAAAAAGGAAAAGACTACAGCCACGAGGCACAGAACAGCACCTCCCACATAGGCCCAGCTGAAGCCGATTGTTAACCCGGTGATTGGAATTGTTGTCAGGGCAACCTCTTTGCTCCCTGCCGTTTGAGAAATTGACATGGTAAATATCATCTCCATGAGGATAAGTCCAAACATCTGTCCCAGGTTCGTTCCTAGTTTAAATACACTCGACGATATTGCCTGTTTTCCCACCGGAGCCAGCGACATAACCATATTGTTGTTTGGTGTTATGAACAGGGCGTATGAGAGTCCCAATAACACCATAAAACCAAAGAGAATCCCCAGGTGAAGCTGAGGCAGAAGAAGGGCGAAGGCTAAACAGCTTCCCGCCGCGAGAAACATTCCGGAATTGATGAGGCCCACTTTGGAAACCCTGTCTGATAACCTGCCGGTGACCGGGCTGAACATGCTGAAGACCACGGCGAAGGTCATCATGATGAAGCCGGCATGGGTTACATCGATATGCAACCCGTAAATAATATAGAACGGAAGCAACACATTGCTTCCCGCCATGAGTCCAAATCCAGCTATTGAGGCAAGAATGGCAAATGAAAAGCTCCGGCTGGAAAAGATAGAGAGGTCGAGGATTGGGTCTTTAACCCTCCGTTCCCAGATAACAAAAACCACAAGCAATAATACCGAACTTAATAATCCGAGTATCATTACTGCTGAATCCCATCCAAAAGTCTTTCCCTTACTCAGAAAAAAGACAAGTAATGCAAGGCCGGAAAAACTTACCAATGAGCCCACGAAATCGAATCTCTGGCGAATCTTTTCTGATCTTGGTTCCGGCCTGTCGGAAGGAATGATCCTGAGGGCGAAAAACACGGCGAAAATGCCTACCGGAATGTTGACAAAAAAGATCCAGTGCCAGTTAAGCATCCCGGTAATCAGTCCCCCAAGAGGGTTACCAATCAACATACCCAGTGAAGAAACCGGGGAGAATATTCCAAATGCCCAACCCCTTCTGCTGGCAGGAATAAACCTGGTAATCAGTGTAATTGCTGTTGCAAAGAGCATTGACCCTCCCAGTGATTGCAGGACTCTGGCTCCCAGCAGCAATGAAAATGAAGTTGCCAAACCACACAGGAGGGAACTAACCGTGAAGAGGCTGAAACCTGTTACAAAAATCCGTTTCACACCATATTTGTCAGCAAGTTTCCCGAATATAATCAAGGTACTGGAAATCATCAGCAGGTAGATCAGGGTAATCTGCACGACTTCCGTAGTGGAGATGTTGAAAAAAGTGGCAATTTCGGGGAGGGAGATGTTTACGATGTTGCTATCCAGCAGGACCATAAATCCGGCAAGGGATCCACTGATGATGATCCCGATCTGCCGGGGCCGGCTGGTTACTGTCCGATCTGACATGTCTGGCTGCTTTCCACGGCAAATGTAACAAATCCTCGTTTCAGCCCTGCATGGGGTGTTCCACAACCTCTGAATGCTTCAACCTGTTCTCCCTTATAAACAGGGAAAAGAGTATAGCTGCAACACACATGGCTGCACCGGCTATGTATGCCCAGGAAAACCCGCTCATCAGTTCAGTGGCTGGCATCGATTTGAGTTTGAATCCTGTTTCCCCCGGGGAGTGATGAATTCCCATCGTAAAAATCATCTGCATGAGGATCAGTCCAAACATCTGGCCCATGTTGGTGGAAAGCTTGAATACACTGGAAGATATGGACACCTTATCCTCACGTGCTATTGACATCACCATGTTGTTGTTCGGGGTGATGAAAAGAGCATAGGAGATGCCAAGCATAACCAGGAATCCAAAAAGTATACCCAGGTGAAGCAGGGGAAGTAACAGGGCAAATGCAATACAACTTATCGTGGCGAGTGCCATGCCAAGAATAGTCAGATGGACCCTTGGAACTTTATCGGAGAGCCTGCCGGTAATCAGACTGCTCAGGCTGAAGACGACCGCAAAGGTCATCAGAATAAAACCGGCATGCGTAACGTCAATTTTCAATCCCAGCAGAATATAAAAAGGAAGGATTACATTACTTCCGGCCATCAATCCATACCCCACAAGAGAGGCCATGAGGGCATATGAGAAACTCCGGTCACGAAAGATTGAAAGGTCCAGAATAGGATCCCTGGATCTCTTTTCCCAGAGTATAAAAGCTGTAATCAAGACCAGAGAACCAACTAACCCTCCAATCGTTAACGGTGAACCCCATCCCATACTTTTCCCATTGCTGATAAAATACACCATCATTGCCAACCCAAAAAAGCTTAGCAACGAACCAAGGTAATCGAAGTGTTTAATGCTGGTTGGTTTTTTCTCATTCTGATAATCAGCGGGAATCGTTTTGTAGCCGAGAATGGTCGCCAGGATCCCGACAGGAATATTGACCAGAAAGATCCAGTGCCAGCTGAGCATCCCGGTAATCAAACCTCCCAGGGGGTTGCCTATTAAAAGACCCATTGATGATATCGGGAAGAAGATCCCGAAAGCCCATCCGCGTCTGTCGGGTGGAATAAATTTAGTGATGAGGGAGATCATGGTTGAAAACAGCATGGATCCTCCAATTCCCTGTAAGATCCGGGCTGCAATTAACAATGAAAATGTGGGAGTCAGTCCGCACAACAGTGAGCTCACTGTAAATACGATGAATCCACTGATGAACACCCGTTTAATTCCATAATTATCTGCGAGTTTTCCGAATATGATCATCGTTCCTGATAACATCAGCAGGTAAACGAGCGCAACCTGGACAACAAGCGGGGTAGAAATATCAAAGTATTTGGCAATATCGTGGAGAGAAATATTTACAATGTTGTTATCCAGCAGAACCATAAACCCGGCAAGTGAACCACTTATAGTGATACCAACCTGCCTGGCATGACTGGTTACGGTTTGATTTGTCATATATTGAGGTTTTTAGATAACAAATGTAACATATCCTTCGTCAATTCGCAGGAAACAACCGGCCAGTTTATCTCAGATCGTAAAAAGGACTTGACTTTCGGGTAAAATTGGATTAACTTTGCATCCCCCAATCACAGGCTAAATACATATGAAGCTCTCACACTTTCGCTTTCATCTGCCCCAGGAACTAATCGCTAACGACCCCCCAAAGCAGAGAGATGAAGTGCCAATGATGGTTTTGAACAGAAAAACCAAAACCATTGAACATAAACACTTCAAAGACATCCTGTCATATTTTGGTGACGGAGATGTTTTTATCCTTAACAATACCAAGGTTTTTCCTGCCCGGCTTTTAGGAGAGAAGGAAAAAACAGGCGCCAAGATTGAAGTCTTCCTGCTTCGTGAATTGAACCGTGAATCCCGGCTCTGGGATGTATTGGTCGATCCGGCACGCAAGATACGCATTGGCAACAAACTCTACTTTGGAGAAGATGACTCCCTTGTAGCGGAAGTGATCGACAACACCACTTCACGGGGCCGAACCATCCGGTTTCTCTTTGATGGATCTTACGAAGAATTCAAAAGGACCATACAACGATTGGGTCAAACTCCATTACCTAAGATCCATAACCGACCTGTTACTGAGGAGGATGAATTTCGATATCAGACCATTTACGCTAAACATGAGGGAGCTGTTGCAGCTCCTACTGCAGGGTTGCACTTTAGCCGTGAGATCATGAAACGGCTGGAACTTAAAGGAGTTAGCTTTCCTGAGGTCACGCTTCATGTCGGTCTTGGCAACTTTCGTTCCATTGATGTAGAAGATCTCACCAAACATAAGATGGATAGTGAGGAGATCATCATCGAGCCCGAAACTGCAGAGATCGTCAACCGGGCAAAAGCAAACAAAAAGAATGTTGTTGCTGTTGGAACAACAACCATGAAAGCGATCGAATCGTCTGTAGCTATCTCCAACATGTTAAAGCCATATCGAGGGTGGACTAACAGGTTTATCTTTCCACCCTATGAATTCAGTATCGCAAACGCTATGGTTAGCAATTTCCATATGCCTCAGTCTCCGATGATGATGCTTGTTGCAGCTTTTGCGGGGTATGATTTCCTTATGGAAGCTTACCAGGAAGCTATCAAAAAGAAGTACAAGTTTTTTACGTATGGCTACCCGATGTTGATCATTTGATGAAAGCAGCAATCATCGTTGCTGGTGGGTCTGGCACCCGCATGAATTCCCCGACACCAAAACAGTTTCTCCCATTACAGGGAATCCCTGTGTTAATGCATTCACTTACATCATTTTACCGGTTTGACCCATCAATTCGGTTACTACTTGCATTACCGGAGCATCTGTTTGATGCCTGGCAGGAATTGCAAAATAAGTATGGGACATCCATTCCCCATAAACTGATCCCAGGCGGTGAGACCCGGTTTCATTCTGTATACAATTGCTTGCAGCATCTGGACAAGGAGGAATTGGTTGCTATCCACGACGGAGCCCGGCCTCTTCTTTCGCAGGATCTGATTCATCGTCTGTATACAACAGCAGAAAACGAGGGAAGTGCTGTTCCTGTTGTCCCTGTCGACGAATCCATGCGAGTGCTGGAAAGATCCTCAAACAAACCGGTTGACAGATCCCTTTTCCGGATTGTTCAAACGCCCCAGGTTTTCCTGACCTCCCTGCTTCAGCAAGCCTACTCGCAACCCTACAGCCCTTTTTTTACTGATGATGCCACCGTGTTTGAATCTATCGGGAAACCGATCCACCTGGTGGAAGGTGATCCGGCCAACATCAAAATCACACACCCTGTTGACCTCATGATTGCAGAAGCCCTGTTAAGTGCCGGCATCTAACAGCTTATACCTTCCTCCCCTTCCATTTAACCGGAATCAGAAAAGCCAACGGACCGGAAACAGTAACATACATTACCTGAAATATTTGTGCAGGGATATACCATACCCAGAGTTGTTGTTTCCCGAAAAACCGGGCCATGGAAAACAGGAGTGGAAGGTCAACAAGAATCTTGAAACACATAAACGAAACAGCCAGGTAAAGGTAAAGAGGAGAGATAAATCCCAGGAAGAAACAGGCGAAAATCATCGCAGGGAAAAGGTAGCTGACAGCGCCTGTAAAAAGAACGGTTACATCGCGATACCCCCTGCTTTTTGAAATCCAGCGAAGCCGCTGCTGAAAAAATAATCCGGGATTTTTTTCTGCCATCGTAGTAACAATGGCTCTTCGGTCATCCAGAAAGCGTATTGAATGTCCTCCGTATTTTTGCCTGATTTTCCAGAGCAGAAACTGATCATCGCCGGAGGGAAACTGCTCATTTCCTTCAAATCCTCCAACTTCCTGGAATACCTCCTTCTCATAGAAAAGATTTGCCCCGTTGCACATCACCGGATAACCAATGTTGGCAAACCCTGCCGTTATGCCCATTATACCAAGAAACTCAAGGGTTTGCATTTTCTGGAAAAGACTTTTCTCCTCAGAAAACATGACTGGTCCCAGGATCATCTTTGCCCCGGTTTTACAGTAATAATGTACCATAGAAGAGATCCAGCCAGGATCGTGCAGCGTATCGGCATCAGTTGTCAGGATGATCGTACCGGAAGCCTTATCGATCGCTCTTTTCAGCGCATTTTTTTTACCGACATCCTGACTCCTCCCCTCATCACCTTTGATGACGATACACGACAGTTGACCGTGGGATTGAACGAAATTGCCTATCACCTCCAGGGTTCTGTCATCAGAAAAGTCATCACTGATCAACACTTCGAATTTTTCGGGATGATAATCCTGTAAAAGCAATGAGTTCAGGCATTGCATGATCCTTGTCTCCTCATTTCGTGCCGGAACGATAACAGACACAAAGGGGTCTGGCTTTCCGGACCTGGAAGTTTTTCCAACAGGTATTGATAATCCTGTAAGAGCTGCCAGCAATATGACGCAATATAGAAATGCCAACAACATCATTACCCCTCCGATGATCGCCACTGAGATCATGCCCTGGTATTTTTTACCGATTTTCTGAAGAACTTCAGTCTGAAGACAAAAACACCTCCTGCCAGTGCCGGAAAACCCAGGTTAATAGCCCAAAGTAGTGTTGATGCTGCCAGAATACCAAAGTTGATAACTTCAGATGATCCATTATGGCCGGAGTAATAGATTCCGAAAAAATAGAGTGCAACCGATCCCCTGATCCCCAATTCTGTAAGAGCGATCGTTGGTATGACTGCCATCACAAAATAGATCAGGGAGATCAGCATCATGGCATCCGGATACGAAATAGGTACCGCGAAGATCCGCAGTAAAATAAAAAACTGGAAGGAGAAAATCAGGTACCTGAGGAGGCTGTAGAGCAACACCCGGATAAGTTCCCGGTTATGATAAAAAGAAAAGATCCAAAAGAATTTCCGGACCTTTTTCAATCGGTTCCGTAGTATCTTCTCTTTGAGGGTTGACAGAAATGAGACGTTGAGGTATAATCCCAGGATCAGGATGTTAAAGCCAACCACCATGGTCATCAGGGTATAGTAGAGGTACCCGCTGTAATCCCAGTACTGTGTCAGAAAGGTTGGGATAAAAGCCAGGAGAGCCGCACTCCCTGTGAAGATGGTAATCAGAAGTTGACTCATGCTACCCAGGATAGTCACAAGGATTCCTTCAACTCTGCTTGCCGTGTTGAGGATGAATACACGACCGAAATACTCCCCTATGCGGTTAGGAGTGAATGAACTGACAGTGAGCCCGGTCAGTACAGCCTGATAGGATTTCCAGAAGCCGATTCGTTCGATCCTGGCCATCAGATATCTCCATTTAATTGCTTCAATAGCCCAGTTGATGAACATCAGAAGGACCACCAGTACCATCAACAAGATAACATAGGGGTTCTGGAAATCTTTTCCGAGAGTCTCCAGAATATGGGGTAAATTTTTCCTGTAGAAGACCTGGTCGAATATGAACCCATAGGCAAGAACCAGGATGATTACCTGGATCACTTTGTTGTAAGTTTTACCTATTTTTGTTCTGTTAATCATACTTTAAGTTGACTGGCGAACGAATCATATTGGGTATTGATCCCGGCACCAATATCATGGGATTTGGTCTTATTTCCGTTTACGGGAACAACTTGAAACTGGTTTCACTTGGAATTTTAAAATTAGTGAAAACCGATGATCATCCACTCAAGTTGAAACATATTTTTGAAAAAACAATCGCCCTGATCGATGAATTCAAGCCTGATGAACTGGCAATTGAAGCCCCTTATTTTGGTAAAAATGTCCAGTCGATGCTGAAGCTGGGCCGTGCCCAGGGTGTAGCAATGGCTGCCGCATTATCCCGTTCCATCCCAATTTTTGAGTATTCTCCCCGTAAGATAAAGCAGTCCATCACCGGCAAAGGAAACGCCTCTAAAGAGCAGGTTGCTGCCATGCTTCTTCATATGTTATCAATGGAAGAGACTCCTAAGCACCTGGATGCCACCGATGGCCTCGCTGTAGCTGTATGCCATTACTTTCAAAAAGGAAAAACAGGAACAGAAAAGAAATTTACAGGCTGGAAAAGTTACCTTTCGGCGAATCCGGATAGGGTTGGGTGAGGTCACATCAACTTCTGATACACCATCCACCAGCGGTCGGGAATCTCTTCGTGGGTAGCCTGCTGATAATCCTTGTATGAACAGGGCACAAGATAATGCCGTTCGTATTTAGCCCGCTGGTCGGCGGGTAAAGGGATCTCCATCCACCAGCGATCAGTCTTCTTGCTCTTGTAAAATGTGATATTCTGCTGATGGTCACTGACAGTAACATGGTATTTTAAGTAATCTTCTTCATTCCTGAATGGAAAATCGTGAGGACGACTGTAAAATCCCTCCATGAAATACCAGATCATCTGGGCTATCAGATGTGCCGTTTGTCCATCATGATCAAACTTTGGATTGTATTCGTAGAACCCAATGGATGATAGCTTATCGCTGAGTCCGGCATACCGAACGATCTGACACGCTTCTTCACCATAAAAGCCATTTGGTGTTGTGTTGCGATTCCCGGGAGCGTCTGAATTTCTGACCGAAGAAATATCAAAACTCAACACATCTGCATTTCTTACAATGGGTTCAACCTCTTCCAGGTCTGCTCTTACAATGCCCAATCTGTAAGTGTCAAAGAAAAGGTTATTCATCAGCTTCAAGGCCTCCTGATCGATGAAGTAGGTCTGGAAGCCAATATTGGCGTAATTGAAAAGATAGTTTGGTTGATGCAGGATAATGCTGCTTAACCAGGATTGTGAGCTGAGTTCACCTTCCGACTTACCCAGGTCAAACATATTATCAATACTAACGATATTGATGATCTGGCCGAGGCTCTGGTATGCCTGGTAGTTGGCATACGTGAGATCCTGGCTCCCTCCCAGAATGACAGGGATGATATTGGCATTCAGCAACTCTGTAACAGTAGATGTAAGCGCAAAATAGGTATCCTTTACCGTATTCCCCCGTTTCAGATTTCCAAGGTCAATCAGCCGGGGATTGAATGTACCCGGGTAGAGCTTGTAAAGGTATTTTCTAATAAAATCGGGGCCCTGCCCACAACCTTCATTTTCCACCGCATTGCGGTCCTCTGTTACCCCAATAAGTGCCATGTCAGCCTGTGCGAACTCAGGAAATGTACCGTCTTCCGTAAATAAACGAACCAGGTCACCGATTCGGCGATGGTCCTCTTCTTCCTCCGTGGGAAGAATTTCGTTTAGATCAATAGGGTCAAAAAACTCTTCCATGGGTCAATCCTGTTTTTGTCTTTATTTTGACTTACGTGATTTACTTGACTTGGTTGGCTTAGTGTCAGTAACGATTTTCCGGCAATCCTCATAGGTCAACTCTTCAGCTGCCTTCTCTTTCGGGATCTTGAAATTCAGCTTGTTGAAAGAGATATACGGTCCATATTTTCCTCTCAGAATCTTAAGGCCGGCATCCTCTGAAAATTCCCGGATTGTTTTCTCCTGATCCAGTTTTTTCTTCTCTAACATGATCTCAGATGCCCGTTCAAGTGTAATTGTAAGCGGATCATCCGTCTTCGCCAGGGAGAAAAACTGGGCATGATGTTTTATATAGGGTCCAAACCTGCCGGCAGCAACAACTACATCATCATTATCTATAGTCCCTAAAGTACGGGGAAGTTTGAATAGCTCCAGCGATTCCTCAAGGGTAATTGACTCTATACTCTGTCCCTTCTTCAGGGCAGCAAACCTCGGCTTGTTCTCCATGTCGGCATCTCCCATCTGAACCATGGGACCGTACCTGCCGATTTTAACAAAAATGTTTAGTCCTGTTTTTGGATCCGTACCCAATAGTTTCTCACCACTAACCTTCTTGGTTCCTTCAAGTGTCTTGGCTATCTGGTTATGGAACGGACTATAGAACTCCTTGATCATGGAATTCCATACAAGCTTCCCTTCAGCGATTTCATCAAACTCACCTTCCACCGTTGCGGTGAAATTATAATCCATGATGTTCATGAAATGATCCATCAAAAACTGGGTGACCAAGATCCCAATATCAGTAGGAAACAGTTTTTGCTTTTCCGATCCAACTTTCTCCCCTTTCTCTTCTGAAACGATCGTGCCGTTGTGCAGTGTAAGTAACTGAAAAGCCCTGTTAATCCCGGGCCGGTCTTCCTTGATTACATAATCCCTGCGCTGGATTGTTGAAATCGTTGGGGCATAGGTGGATGGTCGTCCAATCCCAAGCTCTTCCATCTTCTTGACCAGCATCGCTTCGGTATACCTGGGAGGTGGTTGAGTGAACTTCTGCTGAGCCTGTATCTGATTCATCCCCAGAGAGTCTCCTCTCTTGATGGGTGGAAGGATCCGCTCTTCCCCGTTGCTCGGTTCCTCATCAGTCGACTCCATATAGAGCTTCAGGAATCCGTCAAATTTGATCAACTCCCCTTTGGCTACAAACTTCTCTTTGGTTGTGGAGATACCAATAGTTACTGTGGTTTTTTCAAGTAATGCGTCAGCCATCTGGGAGGCAACGGCTCGTTTCCAGATAAGTTCATACAACCTGTTGTGAGACCTGTCCCCATCAACGGTTTTGGCATTCATGTATGTAGGCCGGATGGCTTCGTGAGCCTCCTGGGCTCCTTTCGTCTTCGTTGTGTATTTGCGGGTCTTCACATATTCGGCACCGAAAGAGTCGGTGATCTCCTGCTTTGCCATCCCAATCGCAAGATTGGATAGATTCAGCGAGTCGGTACGCATGTAAGTGATCTTACCCGATTCATAGAGATCCTGAGCTACCCGCATGGTGTTGGCAACCGAAAATCCAAGCTTACGGGATGCTTCCTGCTGCAGAGTGGAGGTTGTAAATGGGGGTGCCGGAGATTTTTTCGCCGGTTTTTTCTCAATCTCATTCACTGCAAACTCAGCGCCGTTGCATTTCTGCAGAAAGGCTTCAGCCTCTTCCAGGGTGCTGAACCGTTTTGTCAGTTCTGCCTGGATAGCAACTGGTTTATCTCCATTGCTGACAATAAAATCGCCGACAATGCGGAAGGAGAAGAGAGTCTGAAAGTTCCTGATCTCCACCTCCCGCTCAGCAATCAGGCGAACAGCTACAGATTGAACCCGGCCTGCGGACAGAGAGGGTTTAATTTTTTTCCAGAGGAGAGGAGAGAGCTCGAAGCCAACCAACCGATCAAGTACACGACGGGCTTGCTGAGCATTAACAAGATCGCGGTCAATGCCCCTGGGGTGATTGATGGCCTCCAGAATAGCATGCTTGGTGATCTCATGGAAGACAATTCTGCGGGTTTTTGACTCATCGATATTTAATGCCTCTATAAGGTGTGCAGCAATAGCCTCACCTTCGCGGTCTTCATCAGAAGCCAACCATACAGTTTCGGCTGCACCAGCAAGCTTCTTCAATTCGGCAACAATTTTTTTCTTATCCGGCGAGATAATATATTTAGGGATAAATCCCTGATCGATATCCACACCAAGATCTTTCTTGGATAAATCCATGATATGTCCGAAACAGGATTTAACCTGATATTCCTTCCCCAAAAACCCTTCTATCGTTTTAGCTTTGGCTGGGGACTCAACAATTACAAGGTTCTTCGTCATTTTACTATCTATATTGAATCCAAAATCCGGGTACAAAAGTAAGACAATAAAGTTAATACCTACCTTTGCATCCGTTTTTTAGCATTAATCGGTCTCAGGGGCAAAAGGTTATATATGGATCAGAAAAAAACCAAAAAAATATTTATTGAAACATATGGGTGTCAGATGAATTTTTCTGACAGTGAGATCGTTGCGTCGGTTCTTTCAGGTCATGGATATACAACAACGGAGGACATTTTTCTTGCCGATATCATCCTTGTAAATACCTGTTCAATTCGTGATAATGCCGAACAAAGAGTAAAGAAGAGGCTGCAGCATTTTCGTTCGATGAAAAAAAAGAATCCGGGCTTGATTATCGGGCTGCTTGGCTGTATGGCTGACCGGCTAAAGACATTATTCCTTGAGGAAGAACAGTTGCTTGATATAATAGCCGGACCCGATGCTTACCGGGATTTACCCCGTTTGTTGGAACAGGTGGAGTCGGGTCAGCGTGGTGTGAACACCCTGTTGTCAATGGAAGAGACGTATGCCGATATCACTCCTGTAAGACTGGCTGGCAACGGGGTTTCTGCTTTCATTTCCATCATGCGTGGATGTGAAAATTTCTGTTCCTATTGTGTAGTACCCTCTACCAGGGGAAAAGAGAGAAGCCGTGAGGCTGATACGATTGTTCAGGAGACGAAAATGCTCTTTGAACAAGGCTACAGAGAGGTAACCCTGCTGGGACAGAATGTTAACTCTTACAAATGGGATGAGGGAGATCAAACGATCTCGTTCGCCAGTTTATTGGGACGAATTGCTGAGGTTAATCCACTTCTGCGGATTCGGTTTGCCACATCACATCCGAAGGATATCTCTGACGATTTGCTGAAAACGATAGCAGCTCATCCCAACATCTGCAAGGCTATTCACCTGCCGGTTCAATCTGGCAGTTCACGGGTTCTTAATCTCATGAACCGGAAATACACACGCGAAGAGTACATGGAACGGGTGGAATCGATCCGCCGGATCATTCCCGGTTGCGCTATATCCACCGACATCATTACAGGTTTTTGTGGTGAGACCGAAGAAGATCACAAGGAGACTATCTCCCTGATGAAATGGGCCAGGTTTGATTATGCTTTTATGTTTAAATACTCCGAGCGCCCTATGACTTTGGCAGCCAAATCACTGAAAGATGACATCCCGGATGCGGTTAAAGAACGTCGCCTGACCGAAGTGATTGATCTCCAGCAGACACTATCTTTTAAAAGTAATCAACAGGATCTTAACCGGGTGTTCGAAGTGCTGATAGAGGGTGACTCCAAACGATCCGGAGAGCACTTTATGGGGCGGAATTCCCAAAATAAGGTGGCTGTATTTCCAAAAACAAATGCCAAACCTGGCGAATATCTAAAGGTGAAAATCAATTCGTTTACTTCAGCAACATTACTTGGAGCGGTTATATAAGTCCGGGGTTTCTCCTACAATAAATTGAATAAAAAAGAGTTAATCTGAATATCCTTTTTCAATTTCAACAAACTGAAAACGTTCATGAAGATACATCAATACTTTTTCGTACTGATATTCCTTTTTTCAATTGCTCTTCCGGGTTTTTCACAGGAAACTCCGATTGGACAATGGAGAGATGAATTACCCTATTACAAGGTAATTTCTGTTACTGAAGCCGACAACTATATTTTTGCCGCCACACCTTATGCTATTTTTTACGTGGACAAGGATGATAACAGTGTTCAGCGGATGTCAAAGATAAACGGCCTCTCAGATATCGGAATTACCTCAATAGATTATAATCAGGAGGTCAAAACTGTTGTGCTGACTTATGCCAATGCCAACATTGATCTCATCAACAACCTAATGGTAACAAATATCTCAGATATCAAACGGAAACAGATCCTCGGAAATAAAACTATCAACAGCATCTATTGCCATGAAAAATATGCCTACCTCGCCTGTGGTTTTGGTATTGTCTTACTGGACCTGGAAAAGGAGGAGATCAGGGATACATATTATATCGGCCCCAACGGAAGTCCTATAAATGTATTATCCATTACTTCCGACAACAACGACACCATTTGGGCAGCTACAGAACTGGGTGTATATAAAGCGTATATCAAAGATCCAAACCTGGTGAACTTTGCCGCATGGGAACTTGATACACGACTGGATCCATCTATCCGTTACAACACCATCACATCGATGGGCGAAAAAGTTTTTGTCAATAAATCCCTCTCTACTGCAGACCGGGATACTATCTATTTGCACAATGAAGGAACATGGATCCCCTGGAATACAGAACAAAGCAAAACAATTCTTAAGCTCCATTCCATGTATGACAGGTTAATTGTTACATATAAGTACGTTGTCTATGTTTACGATCAGAACCTTCAGGAGGTATATACAGTTTGGAGTTATATGCCGGGTAGTCCTTACCCGCTTGATGCTGTCCAGGACAAAGAGAATAAGCTGTGGATTGGTGACACCTATGCAGGATTGGTTTCCTTCAATTCTTCAGTAAATAATAGTCATAGTTATAACCTGGGCGGACCACTGACTGCCAGTGCATTCAGTATGACAAGTGTAGGGGATGAGCTGTTGATTGCAGCCGGTGGCCGGGATGGATCCTATGTTCCTATTTACAATGTTGGACAGGTCTATAAATTTAACAATTCAACCTGGACCAATTACTCCCCGTATAGCCTCCCTGCCATGGCCGGAGTCAGCGACCTGTCAACCACTGCCATTGATCCGTATGATCACAACCACTTTTATGCAGGTTCATGGGGGAAAGGATTGTTGGAATTTTCAGGAGATGCAATGACGAACAGGTACGGATCATGGAACAGTACCCTGGGTCATCATTCTGCTTCCGATACCGGTGATATCAGGGTAGGAGGCACTGCTTTTGACAAAAATGGCAACCTGTGGGTATCAACATCCCATACCAATAACTGCCTCTCCCTGAAACGGGGTAATGATTGGAAAGGATTTACCCTTTCCGAAGTACAGGAGTCTGATCTCGGACAAATGATCATCGACCGATACGACCAGAAATGGATCGTGATGCGCTATGGCAACATGAATCCGAATTCCCTGATTGTATTCACCGATAATGGAACACCTGACAATACCTCCGATGATCTGACCAAAAAGCTCAACTCTTCAGAAGGGCATGGGAATATCCCCGGGACAATCGTCTTTGCCATTGCCAGTGACCTCGATGGCGAGGTATGGATTGGTACCGAAAAAGGGGTTGCGGTATTTTACAGTCCAGAAAATATATTTACAGGAGGAAACTTTGATGCGCAGCGCATCCTCGTGGAATATGGAGGGTACTATCAATACCTCCTTGAAAATGAGATTGTAACAGCCATTGCAGTGGACGGATCCAACAGAAAATGGATTGGGACCGACCGCAGCGGTGTGTTTCTTTTCTCCGACGATGGAACCAGGGAAATTCATCACTTTACAGAAGATAACAGCCCGTTATTCTCCAACCGGATCACAAGTTTGGCCATCAATTCCAATGGGGATGTATTCATGGGAACCGATAAGGGCGTAATGTCATACCGTGGCAGCGCTACAGAGGGAACAGAAATAATGGATGATGTTTATGCGTTCCCAAACCCTGTGAAAGATGGATATTCCGGAATCATTGGTATCAAAGGGTTGGTTACCAATGCACAGGTAAGGATAACCGACATCAGCGGAGCAGTTGTCCACACAACCAATGCGGAAGGGGGCCAGGCAATCTGGGATGGTACAAATCTGAATGGCCGTCGTGTTAAATCAGGGGTCTACCTGGTGTTTGCCAGCAACGAGGATGGGAAAGAGAAAGTGGTGACAAAAATCATTTTCATCAACTGATGCTTCACAAAACCCGGGGTATTGTCCTCCATTCGGTCAAATACTCAGAGTCAAGTTTAATTGTTAAAGTCTATACCGAGACCTTTGGATTGCAATCCTATTTGCTGAAAGGGATCAGAAGCCAAAAATCTAAAACCAGGCCTGCACTTTTCCAACCATTGACCCTGCTTGACCTGGTGGTTTACCATAAGGAAAAAAGTTCCCTTCATCCGGTGAAAGAGGTGAGATTGGCAATACCTACCCATTCGACTTCATCGGATATACGGAAAAGCTCTATCGCACTCTTTCTGGCTGAAATGATCTACCGCACTATCCGAGAAGAGGAGACGAATATCCCCCTTTTTGAGTTTCTGTGGAATGGTTTCATTCTGCTGAATACAACTGAAGAACCTTTTTCTAATTTTCACCTCCTGTTTGCAATAAAATTTTGTCGGTTTCTGGGATTTCAGCCACAGGGAAACCATAGTGACCACAACCGTTTCTTCCATTTAAGGGAGGGCTATTTTCATCCTCTTTTTGCCTCCCCTGATGAATGTCTTGATGAAGAGCAGAGTACCTGGTTTGATCAGTTGATACAGACAGACCTGGATCAACTCCCTCTGCTTTCATTTCCAACCAGGGCCCGGGCTGTTATGTTAGATAAAATCCTTCTTTACTACCGATTTCACCTCCCGGGATTCAAAGAGATCCGTTCGCATGAGATCCTTCATGCTGTTCTCTCCTGAGGAAACGATTCATCCCTTTTCCGTACCTTTGCGCAAATTTTTACTCCATGGAACATGCATTGTCTGAGCAGGAACAAATCCGGAGGGATTCGTTGCAGGAATTATTGAATCTAGGCATTGACCCTTATCCCCCCGAAACCTTTGCAGTAAACGTATCTGCCGCTGAAATTAAACAGAAATTTCCTGAAGACAACTCGCTATATCAGGATATAAGCATCGCCGGACGGATTATGAACCGACGGATTATGGGAGCAGCATCTTTCGCTGAAATCCAGGATGAAACCGGCAGGATCCAGATATATGTCAAACGGGATGAAATCTGTCCGGGTGAAGATAAAACCCTTTATAACACGGTATTTAAACGCCACCTGGACATCGGTGATATCATTGGAATCACTGGGTATGTGTTCATCACCAAGATGGGCGAGATCACCATTCATGTCTCCTCACTGAAATTGTTGTGCAAATCGCTTAAACCCCTTCCTATTGTCAAAGAGAAAGAGGATGCAGTATTCGATGCTTTTACCGATCCCGAACAACGGTTCCGCCAGCGTTATGTTGACCTGATTGTGAATCCTCTTGTCCGCGAGGTTTTTATAAAGCGAACGTTGCTGATCAACTCTATGCGTAATTTTCTTAATGCAAGGCAATACCTCGAAGTTGAAACCCCCATTCTGCAGCCTCTCTATGGAGGTGCTGCTGCCCGGCCATTCAAAACCCATCACAACTCTCTCGACATGACCCTTTACCTCAGGATAGCCAATGAGTTGTACCTGAAACGACTGATCGTCGGGGGATTTCCGGGAGTTTATGAATTCTCCAAAGATTTCAGAAATGAAGGAATGGACCGCTTCCACAACCCGGAGTTTACCCAGATGGAGCTCTATGTAGCCTACAAAGATTATCAATGGATGATGGATCTCGTTGAGGAGATGGTTGAAAAGATCACCCTGGACCTGCACGGAAAAACAGCAATACAGGTAGGTAACAATACGATCGATTTCAAACGTCCCTGGAAACGGTTTACCATGTATGAAGCGATTCAGCACTATACCGGTACAGATATCTCGGGGATGGATGAAGAGGCGTTACGCAGAACCGCAAAAGAGCTGAACGTACCGGTAGATCCCACTATGGCAAAAGGCAAAATCATTGATGAAATTTTCGGGGAGAAATGCGAACCAAATCTGATCCAGCCAACGTTTATCACTGATTACCCTATCGAGATGTCACCACTGGCAAAGAAACACCGCACCCATGAGGGCCTGGTGGAAAGGTTTGAAGCTATCTGTAACGGAAAAGAGTTGTGTAATGCCTTCTCAGAACTCAACGACCCCATTGACCAGCGGGAACGGTTTGAAGCCCAGCTTGAGCTTGGAAAACGCGGAGATACTGAATCGATGGTACTGGATGAAGATTTTCTGAAAGCCCTTGAATATGGCATGCCCCCAACCGCAGGCCTTGGGATTGGTATTGACCGGTTAGCCATGATCATGACCAACCAGGCATCCATTCAGGATGTACTCTTTTTCCCTCAGATGAAGCCCGATAAACGACCTATCTGATCAGAATCAGCCGCTTAACTACAACTCCCTGGTTGGTTTTCAGGCGATAGAGGTATATTCCTCCAGCTACCCTATTGCCGTTCATATCAGTTCCATTCCATATGCCCTGGTGTAATCCGGGTGAAAGGAATGCATCAACTACTGAGCTGATCACCTCTCCATTCATATCAATAACTTCAAGGATAACTTCTCCTTGTCTGGTTAAGGTAAACGGAATGATCGTTTGATCCGTTACCGGATTCGGATAGCAGTTACCGAGATGATCGGGGATGGTAGTAATATCAGGGATGGCAGTATATAGCAATGAATCATCAACCATGATGATGACCCGGATCGTATCAACTGATGTAACGATGGTCAAAGTGTCGGAAACGAACAGACCGCTAATGTCAAGGACCGGCAGAGGAATGATTACCCTTAGAGAATCCATTCCCCCGTTTGAAATGGTATAAGGACAGATGGGAGGATCCTGAACAATCCAACTAAATTCACTGTTTGTGCCAGATTCTTCTATGTATGTTATTTGAACTGGAGCTGATGTGTAATTATGAAGATCGGTAACCTTTCCGTAGAGACAATCTTCATAAGTGAGAAACCACAGGGTATCCGGTACAGCAGTGATATTAGTGTAAACCGTGTTGAATTCGAACGGATCCGGTTCTCCGATGTAGGGTGCATTTGCATGCCGCCCTGAATTATCGGCTGCAGTCAGGTAATATTCGATCGTGTTTTCCCCCGGTTGTTTTGGGATGATCCCGGAATAAAAACTGCCTGATGTGTTCGCCATGTTTGAGGTCATCCAATTCCCGTTATTCACCCGGTAGTGGATAAGCACCGAATCATTGATAACCGTTGTATCGCTGCAAACAAGTAACTCTGCATCGATGATATAGTCCTCTTCGCATGGATATTCTCCATAAAGCGGATAGTGCCGGATAAAAAGCATGCCCAAATCAGCTATCCCCTTGGTGCGGCAGTGAAGGGCATCCGTCGATTCCCAGGGTGTTGAAGGTTTTCCGATGATGCCGATTATCTCATAGCCGGGCATCGCGTCCTGATAAGAAGCAATAGCGCTGTCGTCCCAGGTATTGTTCATGATTGGAACCAATACTTTCTTGTTGAGGATCAGGGAATTTGTATAGGGCTGGTCATTCGGTGTAAAGGTCCTGTAAACCTTATAGTTATAACCATAAGCACAGGGTGTGCCGGCCCAATAGGCTGCAGCCTGCTCTATAGCGTTATACCGTGGATGATTGGGAGGAACTGAACGGACAAGGATCTTGTCGGGAGCCAGAAACTTTGCCCAGCAATCAATGTGATCTATATAGGTCCCATTCGGATCTGGTCTTACATGATAGGTTGTAATCCCAAGATATGACTCAAACTTTTCCGCTATCTGTTCGTGGGTCTGTGAAAGGTTCTCTTCCCATACCAGCTCAGTGGATGAGGAGTTTCCATAGCCATCGGTCATGTAATTGCCTCCTGTATGGATGACATTCATACCAAACCATGGGATACCCAGCATATTGGCTACCTCCTTTGGAATCTCATCATCCAGAGGACGGGGCCGGTTGTAAGGAAAATCTACAATCCCAATCTGGTTGGAGCTGTCTGATTCAAACCAGGGACCGTAATCCCGGGTCCAGTAAGAATTTGAACCGGCAATCAGGAAGTTGCAGTGACTGGTGTCTACCCCGTTGGCAATATATTGGTTGATCACCGTATTTTTCTGGGAGGCGCTGTTTACAATGGTGGTGACCATGATCTCCTCCTCGGCCATCTCCTGGATCACTGTATACGGAATTCCGAAGGGATAACGAACCAGGACTCCCTGCATATGGTCAAATTCAGCTACATTCCTGATCGGAGAGGCAGGGGGATCGGTTTCCACAAAGGCCAACCCGATCTCATCAAGCCGGGTCATCTCATCCGGGGTGAGCCAGTGGGTCAGTTTTTCAGGAGAATCCGGAGAATCCTGAGCAATGGTAGTAAGTGGAAGAATGGCTGAGAGTGTAAATGAGAAGAGAGCAAGTAATACAACTCCGTGCCTGGTCAGCTGTTGCTTTATCATGATGATCTGGTGGTTTTGTGATTCTCGTCACAAAGATAATAGAATCGGATAATATTCAACCCGTGACTCTGGATAGTTTACAAATCTGAAAGACAACAATTTATCCGGTAATAACTTAATGCCGGATGGCTGGGAAAACGATAAAAAAGCCTGTATTTTTGCCGTAAAGTCGTGAATATGAACAAGAAGGTGGCTGTAGCCCGTCTATCTATCATCTCAAACTCCTTCCTGATCATCATAAAACTGGTGGTGGGAATAATCAGTGGCTCGGTCAGTATTATTTCCGAGGCGATTCACTCGTTAATTGACCTGCTGGCCGCTATAATCGCCTTTTTATCAGTTCGGATCTCAGACCGTCCTGCTGATTCGAAACACCCGTATGGTCATGGGAAATTTGAAAACATCTCAGGTGTTGTTGAAGCCGTTCTCATATTTATTGCCGCCTTCTGGATCATCTATGAGGCGGTACAAAGGATTATTCATCCCGCACCGGTTGATTCCATCTGGATTGGAGTCGCTGTAATGGTTGTTTCAGCAATTGTCAATATCCTTGTATCCCGCAAATTATATAAAGTCGCCCGCGAAACAGATTCTATTGCCCTGGAGGCAGATGCACTTCATCTGAAAACCGATGTCTACACCTCCCTCGGCGTAGCTATCGGATTGGCACTAATCTTGATAACCGGATATCATTTTCTGGACCCTGTGGTAGCTATCCTGGTAGCTCTCCTCATCCTGAAAGAGTCGTACAATCTGTTCAGGAAGGCTTATGGACCGCTGTTGGATATCGCCCTTCCTGAAGAGGAAGTAGAAATAATCAGTCAGGTTATCAAAGACAACTGCCTGGGGACGATCAATTACCATGATCTTCGAACCCGTAAAGCCGGAAACTATAGGTATGTGGATTTTCATCTCAATCTTCCACAAAATATGACGGTAAAGGAGGCTCACGACCTATGCGATCTTATCGAGCAAAATATCAAACAACAGTTTAGCTATACAGAAGTGACTATCCACGTCGAGCATATCTGAGTATATCCCCCCTCTCCGGAATAATTTTTCCCTTATTCATGCGTTTGAAAATGGGTTTTGTTTAATTAACAATCCGTTGTTAATCAAAATTAAAGACAACTCATTTACCGTGATCATATTCTTCTACTTTTGTGAGAATCTGGTATAGTACGTAATCTAAAATCCTCTCCCTGATGAAACAACTAAGATGTTTGCTTCTTCTTTTCCTTCTAAGCCCAGCCCTGATAAATGCGCAGGATACTGAGTTAACCGATACCACTTCCGGTTTTGTACTTATTGGAGATGATCCGGTTGCCTCCATGCTTGACAGCCTGTCGCTCCTCACCATTTTTGAAAGTAATGGGTATGGAAGAGGACACTCCTCGAAAAATTATTCATCCTCTGCGATCCCCTATTTTGCAGATTCGGTTGTCCGATACAGGATACTGGCCATGAACGATCAAACCCCTTTTGAATACATTTATAACGACCGGGTAAAGCAATTCATAGAACTCTATGCGTACAAAAAGAGGGAACTGACCGGACGTATCCTGGGATTGGCCGAACTCTATTTCCCCTTGTTTGAGGAACAACTAGACAAGCGAAACATGCCGTTGGAGTTGAAATACCTCGCTGTGATAGAATCGGCTCTCAACCCTACCGCCAATTCCCGGGCCGGAGCTAAAGGATTGTGGCAATTCATGTATGGAACAGGAAAAGTGTATGGGTTGAAAGTCACCTCACTGGTTGATGACCGCTTTGACCCCTATAAATCCACTATTGCAGCCTGCGAGCACCTTCAGGATCTTTATGATATTTATGGAAACTGGTCTCTCGCCCTGGCTGCATACAACTCCGGCGCAGGTAATGTGAATAAAGCAATCCGGCGATCCGGGGGCCATAAAAACTTCTGGGTGATCTACCCTTATCTTCCGAGGGAGACCCGATCCTATGTGCCTGCATTCATTGCGGCCAGCTACGTAATGATGCATGCCGACGAATATAAAATCGGAGTAGTCCATCCTACTGTCTTTCATTATGAGATCGATACTGTAACAATCAGGGATATTTTAACCCTGGATCAGATCTCTGAGAATCTTGGGATTCCTAAAGATGAGATTGCTTTCCTCAATCCGGCTTACAAGCAGGGCATTATCCCTGCATCCGCTGAAAACCCCTATTTCCTTCGTCTTCGAAAAGAGCATGTGGGCGACTATATTACCAATGAGGCAAATATTTATGCCTACAAAACAAAACAAGCCCTTAAACGTGACTCCCTTGAGAAGATCGTGGAAGAGAGCAAACGATCAACCCAGTACTATATCGTAAGAAGCGGGGATAATCTTGGACTGATCGCCAGTCGGCACAAAATGACTGTTTCCCAGCTCCGGAGTATGAACAACCTTCGGTCCAACACCATTCATCCGCGACAAAAACTAGTCGTCTACAATGGATCGGGACCGATGCCAGCCTCCCAATCAACATATGCCAGCAACAACCCTAAACCAACACCATCACTTTCTTATCATACCGTGAAACGTGGTGAAAGTCTCGGACTGATTGCCGGTAAATACAATTGCTCGGTCAGCCAGTTGAAGAGTTGGAATAACCTCTCCAAATCAACTATTTATCCGGGTCAGAAATTAAAGGTGTCCGGCTCCAAATCTTCCGGATCATCCTCTTCTGGCAGTGGATCACAAACTTCCTACTATACAATTAAGTCCGGCGATAACCTCTGGGACCTCGCACAGAAAAACAACTGTACTGTAAGCGAGATCAAGAAGCTCAACAATATCAAGAATGCAAATAGGTTACGACCGGGGCAAAAGATAAAGATCCCGAAATAAATTGCCATAAATTGCACATGGATTGCACATGGATTGCCATTGATTGCCATTGATTGCTCAATTGGCACAGCGTGATTTGTATCTTTTTTGATTAGTGAAGGATTTTACCACAACCTGGGAGTTATTCCAATTGCCGGAAGAGGCTTACCAGCAGATTCTGGAACAACGTAAAACAGAAGTTCCCCGTTTTATCATCAATGCATTAAAAGGTTATGAGAACAGTTAAGATAATATCTTGTATAATCGTTGGGTTACTGCTCATGATTACATCAACCGGTATCTCCCTGCAAGCACAGGACACCATCACCCTTGATCAATGTTACCTGCTTGCCGAACAAAACTATCCCCTGGCCGGGCAAATTGATCTGCTGGCTGGCAGCAATGAGCTGAAGTTAAAAAACCTGAACAAGAACTGGTTGCCCGTGATCAACATAAATGGCCAGGTCTCTTACCAGTCGGATGTGACAAAGGTAGAGATTGCGCTGCCAGCCGGATTCCCTCCTTTGGAGATGCCTGTATTAGATAAAGATTGGTACAAACTATCGCTGGATGTCAATCAGGCTATCTGGGACGGAAACGTGACCAATTATAAAAAGAAGCTGGAAGAGGTGAACCTCCAGGTTGATCAAACCAGTGTGAAAGCTGAATTGTACAAACTGAAAGAACGTATAAACCAGTTTTACTTTGCAATTATTTTACTGAATCAGAATGAAGAACTTCTCATCACGGCCCGGGCTCAGGTTGAGGAGAAACTCAATGAAGTGAAGGCCGGAATTAAATATGGCGTTGTATTGCAGTCCACAGCCGATGCCCTGGAAGCAGAAATCATCCGACTCAATCAACGGATGACTGAAACCAGAATCGATAGAACCGGGTTGTTTCATATGCTATCGGATCTTCTGGGAATGGATATCCCGGAGTCCTCTTACCTGATCCTGCCTGATCCTGCCTTACCGGGTTACTCCTATCAGAACATGCGCCTGGAAAATGCTGTGTTTGACCTGCAACGTGCACGTCTTGAAGTGATGCGCAACATGGTAACAACAAAATGGAATCCTAAATTTTTCGCCTTCGGGCAGGCTGGAATAGGAAGGCCTGCACTCAATATGCTATCCCCCGATTTCGAACCATTTTATATTGTAGGGGCCCGCCTTAGCTGGACCCCATTGAACTGGAATGCCAATAAAAACGAAAAAAAGATCCTGGAGATACAGTCTTCCATGCTTCTCCGGCAACAGGAATCCTTTGATAAAAACCTGCAAATCCAGTCTGAGAAAGATCTCTCGGAGATCCTGAAAAACCTTGAGGTTATGGAGCAGGACAGGGAAATTATTGTGTTGCGCGAAAGAATCTCTCTGGCAGCCTCTTCCCAGCTCGACAATGGAGTTATCACCTCCAGTGAATATGTTTCCCGATTGACAGAGGAGAGACAGGCCAAATTGAGTTATGAGATTCACCAAGTTCAGCTCATAAAAGCCAAACTGGCTTACTTATTTAATCAAGGGAAACTTTAAAAGTTAAAATAACACCGCATGAAAACACAAAACTATCTTTTCATCCTGCTAATCATGCTTCTCGGAGCCTGCTCCGATAAAGGTGACCAACCCGATGCCTGGGGAACCTTTGAAGCCACAGATGTAACCATTTCGGCAATGGCCAACGGGAAACTTCTTCAATTTAATCTCCAGGAGGGAGAATTGCTGGACTCCGGACAAATGGTTGGCTTTGTCGATACTACCGACCTCTATCTGAAAAAATTACAGGCCATTGGTCAGCGAAATGCAACTGGTTCGAAAAAGAGTGATCTGCAGGCACAAATTGCTGTCCTGGAGCAAAGTAAGGATAATATCATGATTGACAAACGTCGTGTGGAGAACTTATTAAAAGCCGGTGCAGCCACGCAAAAACAGATGGATGACATTATCGCGGCGCTCAATATGATTGACCGTCAGATTGCAGCGGTACAAACCCAGTTCAGCGGACTTGAAGACCAGATTGGGAGTATCAACCAGCAGATTGCCCAGCTGGAAGAGGCGATCCGGAATGCATATATTATCAATCCTTTGTCTGGAACCGTTCTGTCAAAATTCGCTGAACCGGATGAAGTAGCATCCTTTGGGAAGCCGTTATACAAAATCGCAGACCTAAGCGAAATGATCCTTCGTGTATACATCAGCGGAGCCCAGCTTCCCCGGGTAATCATCGGGCAGGCGGTTTCGGTCATGTATGATAAGAATGAAAATGAAAATACCCAAACCGCAGGGATTGTCAGTTGGGTCTCTCCAACAGCCGAATTTACTCCCAAAACAATCCAGACAAAAGAGGAGCGGGTGAACCTTGTCTATGCTGTAAAAGTCAGGGTGAAAAATGACGGCACCATTAAGATTGGCATGCCTGGAGAGATCAAACTGATAAATCCGTAATTTCATCCCCTGTTAATACAAACCTAGTTACAAACCTAAACCAAAACCTATGAAACGAGTTATCATTTCTATTTTTTCCATGCTGGTACTTTTCATTGGAACAGGAACCGGCCTGATTGCCCAAACTTTCCATGCCGACGATATTGTCGGCAAATGGCTGAATGAAGAGGGAACTGCACAAGTAGAGATTTACAAGACCGGGAACCAATTTTTTGGAAAAATCGTGTGGTTGGAAACGCCGAATGATTCAATCACCGGCCTCCCGCGTACCGATAAGGAAAATCCGGATCCGGCATTACAGACAAAACCACTGCTCGGGCTGGTCAACCTGACAGGATTTGTATTTGACGAGGATGAATGGGAAGACGGTAAGATCTATGATCCAAAAAATGGAAAGACTTACAGCTGTTATATGAAGTTTGAAGATGAAAGCAAGAAAAAACTGAAGATCCGGGGATTTGTCGGAATATCAATACTGGGCCGTACAACCTACTGGACCCCGGTTAAATAATAATTAATTTCTTAATGACCCCACCCCTGCCCCTCCCCTTCAAGGGGAGGGATTGAGGGAGGGGTCGCAAACTACATGAAAAACGCAGTTGACGTTCAAAACCTCTCGAAGAACTACGGCGATACAGAAGCGCTGAAGGAGATCTCCTTTTCTGTCGGGAAAGGAGAACTCTTCGGATTTATCGGTCCGGATGGCGCTGGCAAGACTACCCTGTTCAGGATCCTTGCCACTCTGCTTCTGGCCGATTCCGGAGCAGCAACTGTTGAAGGGTACGAAGTGGTGAAGGATTACAAAAAGATCCGGCAGATTATCGGTTACATGCCCGGCAGATTTTCCTTGTACCAGGATTTGACTGTCGAGGAAAACCTGCGTTTTTTCGCCACCATTTTTGGAACCACAATCGAAGAAAATTACGAGCTGATAAAAGAGATCTACAGTCAGATCGAACCGTTTAAAACCCGGAAAGCAGGCCAACTTTCAGGAGGAATGAAGCAAAAACTGGCACTCTCCTGCGCCCTGATCCATAAACCGGAAGTACTGTTCCTGGATGAGCCTACTACAGGGGTCGATGCAGTCTCCCGCCAGGAGTTCTGGGAGATGCTCAAACGCCTGAAAACCATGGGGATTACAATTGTGGTCTCTACCCCTTATATGGATGAGGCCGCTTTGTGCGACCGGGTAGCGTTGATCCAGGATGGATCCATTATGCAAATCAGTACTCCATATGAGGTCGTAGAGGCCTATCCCATGGGGCTGTTTTCAGTCACATCCACCGACATTTATCAGTTACTTCACGACCTGCAGAAGCTGCCACAGGCTCACAGTGTCTTCGCTTTTGGTCAGGCTGCACATTTGTCTTACAAAAAAGAGAATGTGACTGCCAGTGAGGTAATCAGATTTCTGAAGGAAACCGGACATGAGGATGTGCATGTTGAAGAGATCAAGCCAACAATTGAAGATTGTTTTATGGAGTTGATGCAGGGAAGTGAACAAGCGAACGAGCGGACAAGCGGACGAGCGGACAAGTAGGGGCGGGTTCCAAACCCGCCCGTAAATAAAACCAAACCCGCCCATAAATAAAGATTATGAACCAACAACCAATCATCATAGTCAAAGACCTCGTCAAGAAATTCGGGAGTTTCGTGGCTAACGACCATCTGACTTTCAAAGTTAAGAGAGGCGAGATCTTCGGCTTCCTTGGAGCTAACGGTGCCGGCAAAACTACAGCCATCCGTATTCTGTGCGGTCTCTCTTTCCCTACTTCAGGAGAGCTCTCTGTAGCCGGGTACAATGTTTATACACAACGAGAAAAGATTAAACAAAATATTGGTTACATGAGCCAGAAGTTCTCCTTGTATGATGATCTTACCATCTTTGAGAACATCCGGTTTTACGCGGCAATTTACGGGTTGTCGAAAAAGGAGATTGACCGGCGTACCGATATCCTGATGAAGAAACTTGGTTTGGAAGAGGCCAAAAAAAAGCTGATCCGGGATATCCCTCTTGGATGGAAACAAAAACTGGCTTTTTCAGTAGCAATCATTCATGATCCTAAAATTGTCTTCCTGGATGAGCCTACCGGAGGTGTGGATCCTATAACCCGTCGCCAGTTCTGGGATATGATCTATGAAGCAGCCCGAAATGGCATCACGGTATTTGTTACAACTCACTACATGGACGAAGCTGAATATTGCGATCGGGTATCCATCATGGTCGACGGCCGGATTGCGGCGCTGGATACCCCTGTTGCCTTACGTGAAAAATACCATGCAAAAAACATGAATGAGGTATTTCTGCAGTTGGCAAGGGCTCAAAAAACGGAGGTTTTATGAAGCGTTTCCGGGGATTTGTGGTTAAAGAGTTTCTGCACATCTTCAGGGATTACCGTACCCTGTTGATCCTCTTTGGCATGCCCGTGATACAGCTGATTCTATTTGGTTTTGTGATAACCAACGAAATCAAAGATGCCCGGTTTGCAGTTCTGGATCTTTCCAAAGATGAGACCACACGTCAAATCACTGAAAAGCTAACCTCATCCGGATATTTCAGGCTTGACCGCAACCTGAATACATACAATGAGATCGAAGAGGCATTCCGCGAAGGAGAAATCCAGTTGGTAGTAGTGTATGAACCCGATTTTGCCAGGCGGTTGGAGAGGGATCATGTAGCGAATGTCCAGCTGATTGGAGATGCTTCAGACCCCAACACTGCCAATATCCTTGTGAACTACGCCTCAGGTATTCTTACCAATTATCTCCTTTCGATGAATGCCGAGGTAATCCCAATGAAAATCGTTCCTGAGACCCGAATGATGTATAACCAGGAGCTCAAAGGGGTGTTTATGTTTGTCCCGGGTCTGATGGCCATGCTACTCATGTTAATCTCGGCCCTGATGACTTCTCTCTCTATCACAAGGGAGAAAGAGCTGGGAACCATGGAGTTGCTACTGGCTTCTCCGCTCCGTCCTATGCAAATTGTGGTTGGGAAGGTCTTTCCATATGTTTTTCTGGCCTTCATCAATGCATGCATCATTATCCTGTTAGGATGGGCCGTTTTTGGAGTTCCTGTAAGGGGAAGCGTGGGATTGCTCCTCTTTGAGAGCTTCCTCTTCATCTCCATGGCATTATCTCTGGGGATCCTGATATCCTGTGTCACCAACAGTCAGCAACTGGCCATGATGATCTCGCTGGTAGCCCTGATGTTGCCAACGATCCTGTTGAGTGGATTTATCTTCCCTGTTGAGAACATGCCAATGGTTCTTCAGTGGTTATGTCATATCATGCCTCCTATGTACTTCATCACTGCTATCAAAAGTATCATGCTAAAAGGCAACGGCCTCTTCTTCATCTGGAAGGAGACCCTGATTCTCATTGGCTTTACCCTATTTTTCATCCTGATGAGTGTGAAAAAGTTTAAAATCCGACTTTCCTGATCATGAGAACCATCTTCTATATCATACAGAAAGAGTTCATCCAGGTGTTCCGGAACAAGCGGATGTTACCAATCATTTTTGTTCTTCCCATCATTCAGTTACTGATCCTTGTCAATGCAGCCACGTTTGAGATGAAACAGATCAATATGGCGGTGGTCGATCTGGATCTGTCAGGTTCTTCGCGGCAACTCACAAGTAAATTTCAGGGATCTCCTTTTTACAGGATAATCAGCGCCCCTTTCTCATACGATGTTGCGATGGAGTTGATGCAACGTGGTGATGTGGATGTAATTATGCAAATTCCCTATGGGTTTGAAAAAGATCTTATCAAAGAGAAAAGAACCCAGGTCCAGCTGATTGTCAACGCCATCAATGGTGCTTCTGCCGGACTCATAAACGCATATTCCACAAACATCATCCTTGATTTCAACCGGGAGGTTTTGATCGAATGGTTAAATCCTGCCGAGATGGGCGGCATCCGGAGGATTGTTACTGAGACAAGCTATTGGTACAATCCCAGGCTCAATTACACGACCTATATGGTTCCCGGGATTCTTGTCCTGTTGGTAACCATTATCGCGTTGCTTCTTTCAGGGATGAACATTGTGAGGGAGAAGGAGATCGGAACAATTGAACAGATCAATGTAACGCCGATTAGAAAGATTGAATTCATCGCCGGGAAGCTGATTCCTTTCTGGATTATTGCCCTTTTTGAACTGGCATTTGGTCTGGTTATCGGAAAATTATTTTTCAATATTCCCATCGAGGGAAGCTTATGGGTGATCTTTCTCTCGGCGGGTGTCTATCTTTTTGTAATTTTAGGCTTTGGATTGCTGATATCTACAATGACCAATACACAACAGCAATCGATGCTTGTTTCGTTCTTTTTCATGGTTGTCTTTATCCTGATGAGTGGGTTGTTTACCGCAATTGAGAGTATGCCTGTATGGGCACAGAGGGTGGATCTGTTGAACCCAATAGCATATTTCATCAAGATCATGCGAATGGTAATGTTGAAAGGGTCATCGTTTGCCGATATCAGTAACCTCTTTTATGCCCTGGTTTTATATGCAGTATCGATCATCAGTCTGGCAATCTGGAGGTACAGAAAAGTAGCTTAAACCTCATAATATCAACTGGATACGATATAGTAAATGGTTCCTTGGAGGGACTTTGATCATTACTGCAACATTGATAATGGCTGTTGCATTTGCTCTTTACATCTCTCCCAGGGAAGAGGTGACAAAAGGGGCTATTCAATACATCAGGAACCGCGGTCAACTAATCGCTGTGGTGGAGCCCAATACACTTAACTATTTCATTTACAAAGGAGAGGCTTTCGGCTTCGGGCTTACCATGTTGCAGGAGTTTAGCAAATACCTGGAAGTCCCGCTCAAAGTGATTGCCTGCAGTACCGTTTCACAGGCTTACTACTACCTTGATTACCACGTTGCAGACATCATGGCTTATAACCTTCCGGTTACACGTCAGGGGAAAAACCTTGCACAGTTCTCTTCCCCACTTTTTGAAACTAGCCTTGTATTCGTACAACGTTCTCTTCCGTCGGGGAAACAAGATACCGGCTTTACACTTGTAACTTCAATTAAAAAGTTTAAAAAGGATACAGTCGTAGTCCAGAGAAATGCTTTTCTTCAACCACTCTACGATAAGTTTCTTTCAAAAGCTGGAAGAGATGTGTACCTGAAAGAGATTCCGGCCACCTTTGAGGAGCTTTTCAGGATGGTTTCGGAGGATTCTATCGACTATTTACTCTGCCCTGAGAATCTGTCGTTTGTTTTAAACCAGGCTTACAGGAATACGGATATCTCCCTCCTCGCAACGAAACCCTATCCGATGGCCTGGGCCCTTAACCACTCTTCCGATTCGCTGCTGGCGATCCTGGATTATTGGCTCGACTCGATTGCCAGCAAACGGTTGCTGAATAAAAATTACCGACAAGTCTACCATAACCCACGGGTAGTGAACCATTTTCGTAGCGAATATTTCTCCCTGGTCGCAACACGCATATCTCCATGGGATATACATCTACAGCACTATAGCAAGCTCTTCTGGTGGGATTGGCGCCTGGTTGCCTCTTTGATGTACACCGAATCCAATTTTGTACCTGGTCTCACCTCTCATAAAGATGCATACGGACTGATGCAGATGATTCCCGAAACAGCCGGGATCTATGGGTTGGATACCGCTTCCAGTGTTGCACACCAGATCATGGCCGGAGTTAAATACCTGAAGTGGATCGATCGTCAACTGCCACCCGAAATCCGTGATCCACGCGAACGGGCCAGTTTCACTCTTGCAGCTTACAACGTAGGCATCGGCCGGGTTCTTTCCCTGCGAAGAAAAGCAGAGGAGTTTGGGAAAGATCCGAACAGGTGGCATGGGAATGTGGAGTACTACCTGCTAAGTCGCTCTCATTCTGATCCTTATGGGCATGCTGATACACTCAGGGCATTTCCGGTAAACTATTCTATGGATGGCTATGTGGATGGAATCATCAACCGTTACTACCACTACCTGAACCTGATTCCGGATTGATATCGTTCAGAAAAAAACCGCAGATCCCGCGGATGGATTCTTCCGCAGTGATGAATTCAAACCCAATTCTCTCCCGTATCTTTTTGTTGGAATAGGTATAAACCTGTGCAGTAGTTGTAGCCATCTCCCGGGTTATCTCCGCTTTCGAACGAGTGAAAAAACTCCGGACTGCTTCCACCCTCCAGGCTATCTGGGTCAGGGCAGGAGGTACATTTACAGATGGAGCCGACTTGCCAAGATATTTTGCCATCAGGGTAAAAACCTGCTGGTAGGAGAGATTTTCGGACGATACAATAAAACGCTCTCCAAACTCATTTTGCTCCATCACCCTGATCATGGCCCGAGCAACATCACGAACATCCACATAGCCATTCACTCCCCGGGTGTAATAGTTCAATCCCTGGTAAACCAATCGAAACAGGCCTGAGTTTTCTTCCCAGTAACCCGGTCCGAGAATAACGGATGGATTCACAATCACCGCATTTAAGCCCTCTGCAATCCCTCTCCAAACTTCACGTTCGGCTCCGTATTTGCTTTGCGAATAGATCGAATTTTTCCTGGATGGCACCCAGAATGTATCTTCGTTACTCTCTCCGTCATTCTCCGCCCTTCCAAGAGTTGCTATTGAGCTCACATAGCAGAACCTTGCAATATTCCTCTCGAGTGCAAGGTTCACAAGATCAGCTGTACCCAATACATTTACCTTCAGCATCTGCTTATGGTCTTCCGGATAAAATGAAACAATGGCTCCGGCATGATAGATCTCTGTTATACCATCCATAGCCTTCTCCATGGCTCCGATATCCAGCAGATCAGCCTCGAACCACTGTATATTGTTGAAGAGTTGGTCCGGATTATCCGAATAGTAGGAGAATACCTTTCTCACCATCTCTTTTCTTCCTGATTTCCTGAATATGGCTCTGACCGGTTTGCCCAGTTTCACCAGATCAAATAAGAGGTGCGAGCCCAGCAAGCCTGTTCCGCCTGTAACAAGAATCATGGAGTTTTAGTTTGAGGACAAAAATACACTTTCTGTTGTCTAACTTGGATATTATTACCATTTTTGCACTTCAGAAAAAACCAAAAACCAAAACCATGATTAAGAAATTATTGCCATTATTTTTTATCGGCCTGATGTTTGCATTTGCCTGTAACCAGGGACCGAAGGAGAGCGCTGAAGAGTTAACAGCAGACACTGTTATGTTGACAGTGGCCACATTTGATGTCGAAGCCCCCAACTATGTTGATCAGCCGGTCTGGATTGAAGGAACTGTTTACCATATCTGCAAACATGGTGGAAAACGGTTGTTTCTTGTCGACGGAAACGATAGTATTATGGTGGAGGTTACCACCGGTCCGGATGTTGTGATGTTCGACGAAGCGCTGACCGGTAGCCGTGTAAACGTTCTGGGTATCCTGAAAGAAGAGCGTATTGATGAGAAATACCTCAACGAATGGGAAGCTGAAGTGATGGCCCCTGAAGAGGATCATGAGACCGGACTCCACGAAGGGACCATGGGGCATGAGGATCAGCCCAAAGAGGCTAAACTGGAACAAATTAACGAGTTGCGTGATCAGATAAAAGAGAGCGGAACCGATCATCTATCCTTTTTTTCTATTGAGGC
>CALCGJ010000146.1 GCA_937900965.1 uncultured Bacteroidota bacterium
GATCAATGGTTTGCATAGCAGTAGTGGCGGCAATGTTGATATTTGGCATCATGATTCGCAGAATGGCAACCATTTTCAGAGAGAGTTCCAACCGTTCCTGAAGGGATGGCAATTGATCCCGGTATTGATATAGGGGTGTCTCTTTATGTTCAATATAGGGCCCCATTCCCACCATATCAACATCAAACTTCCGGAAGAAAAGCAGATCGTCTGCCAGGTCCCCGACTGTTTGAAAAGGGAGGCCAATCATCACCCCAGTGCCTGTCTGGTAACCAATTTTTCTTAGCATCCCCAAGACTTCTAAACGCTTGTTGTAGTCGTGAAATTTATCCTCAGGATGCAGTTTTTTATATAGATCACGGCTTGATGTTTCGATACGAAGAAGGTAACGGTGAGCGCCTGCATCAAACCAGCGCATGTAAGTCTCCTCCTGTTGTTCTCCTAACGAAAGTGTGACATGCAGTTCATGATTGGTTAATCGTTTGATATCACGGAGTAATTTTTCAATAGTGCCGATAAACTTCTGATTGCTGTTCTCCCCTGATTGGATAACAATGGATGCAAACCGGTTGCGATAGGCATAGAGGGCTGCTTCAATAACCTCCTCATCTGTTAGCTGATACCTCTCGTGCCTCGTATTATGTGAACGTATTCCGCAGTAATAACAATTCTTGGAACAACGGTTGGAGTATTCAATCAAACCCCGGAAGTAGACTTTCCTCCCAACATTTATCGTCTTAACTTCCAACGCCTTATTGAAGAGAAGAGAGTTGTCTGTCCCTTTTTGTGACAAAAGCCGGACAATATCCTCTTTTTGCAATTTCTCATTTTGCAAAATCTTTTCAACACGTACAGGCACTCTTGATTTATTTTTGTTATTTTAGCAACAGAATTGACCTCTTGATGCGAGCACAAAAGTACAATTATTGGTAGTCTCATGGAAGAAAAAATAAGAACCGTCCTTGTTGATGATGAACGCACCAGTATGCTTACGCTGGAGTCGTTATTAAAGAAATATTTTCCATCTATTGATATAGTTGCGAAAGCTGAAACAGTTGCTCAGGCGGTTAGCGAGATCAATGCAAAGGACCCTGATTTAGTTTTTCTGGATATCTCTCTTCCCGATGGCGAGGGTTTCGACGTGCTAGAACAAACATCTGAGAGGAATTACGAGGTGATCTTTATCACCGCTTACGATCAATATGCAGTTAAGGCTTTCGAATTTTCTGCTTTGCATTACCTGGTTAAACCATTAACACTGGAAGTGTTAAAGGATGCGATCGGCCGGTTTAAGGAGCTTAAAACTGACGAGCATCTGGACGACAAGATCAATGTTCTGAAGGAGA
The DNA here is from genome assembly GCA_937900965.1 of uncultured Bacteroidota bacterium. GTDB lineage: Bacteria > Bacteroidota > Bacteroidia > Bacteroidales > FEN-979 > QYOJ01. The sequence continues at coordinate 1,347 of CALCGJ010000146.1, forward strand.
GTCTGAAGAGTAAGAACGAAAAAATCATAATCCCATCTTCCGAAGGTTTGAACGTTGTTCGCCTCAGCGATATAATGCGGCTGGAAGCTGATGATGTGTATACATACTTCTTCCTGACAGATGGGCAACGATTGATGGCGTCGCGTCCACTGAACAACTACGAAAAAATCCTGGAAGACCTCCCGTTCTCACGAATACATGCAAAACACCTGGTGAACCTGATGTATATCAAAAGGTATATAAAAGGGAAAGGCGGCTCGGTCCTAATGGAAGATAATACAGAGGTAGAGGTGTCAGTCCGCAAGAAACCCGATTTCCTGGCCAAATTGAAGAATTTTGCCCGGTTCGTGTAGAGACGCGGCATGCCTCGTCTATACACGATCCCACCATGCCGCATCTATACACCAAGGTGCCACCATCATACATTAAATCGTATATGTAACATATCTCCGTCCTGGACGATATAGTTTTTCCCTTCAACCATCAGTTTTCCCGCTTCACGACAGGCATGTTCGGAGCCAAGTTTGACAAAATCTTCATATTTGATCACTTCTGACCGGATGAATCCCCTCTCTAAGTCACTGTGGATAACACCGGCAGCTTGTGGGGCGGTCATTCCTCGGGTGATAGTCCAGGCCCGAACCTCTTTGGGTCCGGCTGTGAAAAAAGTTTGCAGTTCAAGATGGTGATAGGCGGTCCTGACCAGTCTGTTAATCCCAGGTTCCTTAAGCCCTGCATCATCAAGAAACTCTCTCCTGTCATTCTCATCATCCAGTTCGGCAATCTCTGATTCCAGTCTGGCTGCAAGTGTAAGAATCTCTGCATTTTCTTCCTGAAGCGATTCCCGGAATCGCTTCGAATGCTCATTCCCGTCAACCGCAGAAGCGTCATCCACGTTACAGACATACATGACCGGTTTATCGGAAAGAAGAAACATGTCATGGAGGAACCTGCGGTCTTCGGGCGATACCGGGGCAGTTCGCGCAGATTGAAACGACTCAAGATGCTCTGTTAACTCTTTCAATACTTCGATTCCCCGTTTTGCATCTTTATCACCTGATTTGGCAATCTTCTCCAATCTGATTATCTTCTTTTCAACCGATTCAAGGTCACGGATCTGTAATTCCAGATCCACAGTCTCCCTGTCCCTTACCGGGTTGACAGATCCTTCGGTATGAGGATTAAGGGGGTCATCATAGCAGCGAACAACATGGATCAGTGTATCCACATTACGAATCTCTGATAGAAACTGGGTTCCCATCCCAGTTCCACCTTTGGCAAGACCAGGGATATCCACCATTTCGACTGAAGTTGGTGTAACCTTATCGGCATGGATAAAGCTGTCAATTTCATAAAGCCGTTGGTCAGGAACCACCATTGTACCCATATTGGCTTTCATGACAGATCCGGTTTCTGCCCGGTGGTTTGAAATAGAGTTGAATAACGTCGTTTTACCGCTTCCGGCTACACCGATGATTCCGCACTTTAGAGGCATTTTCTTTTAATTTAAGCGACAAAAGTAATAAAAGGAATTTGTAATTCTGGATTATCAATCGTACTTTTGCACCCCAATTTGGCTCAGGGCAGATTAAGTATCGTTCTTTATGTTAAATCCCTGATAATCAATTAAATTATGAACCCGGTTGGCCGTTTTTTGCCACCACAAAGAAATTTGAATGACTACTGACGAAACAAAATTACCCGGTGAAGTTGAAGAAAATGCCGAGAATCAAATGGAATCGGAACCGGTAGAGGCCGGAACAAGTGAATCTGAGACAAACGAAACAACCATTACAGAGACACAAGATCCTACCCCTGAAACTGATGCTACTGAAGCAGTTGAGGTAACCCAGGACGATCCTGTTGCAGAGGAGCCCATCGTTGATGAAATTGTTGCAGAAGAAATTGTTATAGAAGAAACCATTGCTGAAGAACCTGTTGCTGAAGAGCCCGATGCAGAAGTGATTGTTGCTGAAGAACCCGTCGCAGAAGAGGTTGTTATTGCAGAGGTTGTTGTTGAACATGTTGCAGAGGAACCAGTATCCAGCGAAACATTTACAGAAGAGACGACAACTGAAGCTCCGGAAGAAGAAGAGCCCAAATCTGAAGAACCAGTAGAAGAAGAGATAAAAGCTGAGGAAGAGATAAACGTAGAAGACGAGGTGTCAGCAGTTGCAGCTGCTGAAGAGACACCTCAACCTGAAGAAGTTCCTGAAGCAATTGTTGAAAAATCCGTTGTTGATGAGTTTGACTGGGATTCAATTGGGAAAAAACAAGATTTGTATACTGAATCCGAACGAAAAAGATTGGAAGAGGAATACGATCGCACCCTTAGAGCTATTTCTGAACACGATATTATTGATGGTACAGTTGTATCGCTGACAACCCGTGAGGTAGTCGTCAATATTGGTTTCAAGTCTGATGGAGTAATCCAGCTTTCAGAATTCCGGTACAATCCTGACCTGAAATCTGGAGATATTGTTGAAGTTTACGTGGAAAATCAGGAAGACCCTACGGGTCAGCTGATCCTATCACATAAAAAAGCCCGTATCCTGAAATCGTGGGAGCGCATTAATGATGCATTTGACAATCAAGAGATTATCAAAGGGTACGTAAAATCACGCACGAAAGGTGGCCTGATCGTCGATATATTCGGCATTGAAGCATTCTTGCCGGGATCACAGATTGATGTAAAACCAATCCGCGATTACGACGTGTTTGTCGACAAGGTGATGGAATTCAAAGTTGTCAAGATAAATCACGAATACAAGAATGTTGTTGTTTCACACAAGGCTTTGATTGAAGACGAACTTGAAGCCCAACGTGCCGAGATTATAAAGAAACTTGAGAAAGGCCAGATACTGGAAGGAACCGTGAAGAATATCACCTCATACGGTGTCTTCATTGACCTTGGCGGAGTTGACGGTCTGATCCACATCACCGACCTCAGCTGGGGTCGTATCAACCATCCGGAAGAGATCGTTCAACTTGATCAGAAAATCAAGGTAGTTATCCTCGATTTCGATGACAACAAGAAACGCATCGCACTGGGATTAAAACAATTAACTCCTCACCCATGGGATTCACTTGATAACGAAATGAAGGTGGGTGATAAGGTCAAAGGCAAGGTGGTTGTCATTGCCGATTATGGCGCCTTTGTAGAGATTGCTACTGGTGTAGAGGGATTAATTCACGTATCGGAGATGTCTTGGTCACAGCACCTGAGAACTGCACATGATTTCCTTAAAGTAGGGCAGGAGATAGAAGGTGTTATTTTAACACTCGACCGCGAGGATCGCAAGATGTCGATGGGCATCAAGCAATTGATCCCGGATCCATGGGCTGATATCAAGGAGAAATACCCTATTAAATCGAAACACACTGCCATTGTCCGCAACTTTACCAATTTCGGGATTTTTGTGGAGATGGAAGAGGGTGTCGATGGCCTGATTCACATTTCTGATCTCTCCTGGTCCAAAAAAATCAAACACCCGGCAGAATTTACCAAGATCGGTGAGAACATTGAAGTGGTAGTTCTTGATGTTGATGTGGATAATCGCAGGTTAAGCCTGGGTCATAAACAACTAGAGGAAAATCCATGGGATGTTTTTGAATCGGTATTTACGATTGGATCGATACATAACGGGACCGTCGTGAGCCTATCCGACAAAGGAGCTATTGTTACCCTGCCATATGGTGTGGAAGGCTTCGCACCTATGCGCCATCTGAACAAAGAGGATGGAACACCGGTTAAGGATGAAGAGAGCCTTGATTTTAAGGTGATCGAATTCTCTAAGGATAGTAAGAAGATTATTCTTTCTCATACCAAAACATACCAGGATAGTGTTTCTGCCGACCGCGATAAAGATCAGGCTGGTGGGGCGAATAAAGAGAAATCCACTAAGAAAGCGGTACGAAAAATCAAGGATAACCTTGAGAAGACCACCCTTGGAGATATCGAAGCCCTGTCGCAGCTGAAATCGAAAATGACTAAGCAGGAAGCAAAAGACAGAGATGTAAAACCTAAAAAAGCAGAGATCTCTGAGGAGCCTAAAGAGGAAGAATCAGCCGACTGATGACTTTCTCGGTTACCATACTGGGTAGTAATTCAGCTATTCCTACACTTTTGCGAAACCCAAGCGCTCATTTACTAAATGTAAATGAGCGCATTTTTTTGGTGGATTGTGCTGAAGGGACTCAGTTACAGCTTCGAAAATACCGGATCCATTTCCAGCGAATCAGGCATATCATGATCAGTCACCTGCACGGAGATCACTATTATGGTTTGATCGGGCTTTTAACTACTCTCCACCTATTGGGGAGAAAAGATGAACTTCATATCTATGCACCGGTTGGACTTGAAGAGATTATTCAGATCCAGCTGGATGTTTCAAACACTACTCTAACTTACCCGGTAATCTTTCATCTACTCGCCTCAAATGATATTGAACCTGTTTTTGAAGATGAACGGGTATTGGTATATGCTTTCCCTTTACTGCATAGTATTCCTACTTACGGTTTTCTGTTCAGGGAAAAAATAAAAATCAGAAAGCTAGCAGCAAAACGTTCTTACGCTTACTGTTCAGATACTGCATACAACGAACAACTTATCTCATTTGTTTCAGGGGTGGATCTGCTGTATCACGAAACTACATTTATGCAGGACATGGCCAGGGCAGCATCTGAGAAAATGCACTCAACGACTGTTGAAGCTGCAACTATTGCAAAAAAATGTCGAGTAAAAAAATTACTCATTGGCCATTTTTCCGCCCGGTATGATGATCTTGAACCTCTACTGAAAGAAGCATGTGAGATATTTCCTGCTACCTGTCTGGCTGAGGATGGTGCCACTATACATATATAAAATAAATTAAAAATAAACACTGATGAAAAACTTATTGATCCTTATGAGCAGTCTGATTATTGCGGCGGGCACGCTGTCGGCACAGGATTCGAACCCTTTTTTCCAGGATTGGAATACCCCCTTTGAAGTTCCCCCTTTTGAGAAGATAGCCAATGCTGATTACCTTCCTGCATTTAAAGTGGGCATAGAGCAGCAGAATGCTGAAATTGATGCGATCGTTAAAAGTCCGGATGATCCTGGGTTTGACAATACTATTGTAGCTCTTGATAACAGCGGAGAATTGCTTTCCAGGGTTAGCAGAGTGTTTTACGGACTTAACAGCGCAAATACATCTGAGAGAATGCAATCCATTGCCCGTGATATTTCTCCATTGCTGACCAAACATCGTGATGATATCAATCTTAACAGTCTTCTCTTTCAGCGTGTTAAGGCAGTTTACGATCGAAAAGAGAAATTAGGATTGGATAGCGACGAGTTGCGCCTCCTGGAAGAAACATACAAAGGTTTTGTCAGGGGAGGGGCTAACCTCCCGGTCGACAAACAGGAAGATCTTCGCCGCTTGAATAAGGAGATATCAATCCTTCAACTAACATTTGGTCAGAACCTGTTAGCTGAGACCAATCATTACAAAATGATCATTGAAGATAAGAGTGATCTTACAGGCTTGCCAAAGGGAATCATTGATGCTGCTTCGGAAACAGCCAATGGAGACAAGGCAACTTCCGGAAAATGGGTCTTCACTCTCCATAACTCGAGTGTTTTACCGTTCCTGCAATTTTCTGATAAACGCGAACTAAGAGAAGAGATCTTTACTGCTTACATCAATCGCTGCAATAACAACGACGAGTATGATAACAAGGAGATTATCGACAAACTGATCCGGTTCCGGTTGGATAAAGCCAGATTACTTGGTTATAATACGTATGCCGGTTTTGTGTTGGAAGAGAGAATGTCTAAGAAACCGGAAAACGTATACAACCTTTTGAATCAGATCTGGACTCCTGCTTTGGTACGTGCTAAGGAGGAGGCAAGCGAGATGCAGCAAATGATAGACAGGGAGGGTGGAGGATTTCTCCTTGAAGGATGGGATTGGCGTTATTATAATGAAAAGGTGATGGCAGAGAAATTTAATATAAATGAAGAGCAGCTCCGGCCCTATTTCGAGTTGGAAAATGTTCGTGACGGTATTTTTTATCTCACAGAAAAGCTTTATGGGATCAGCTTTACTAAGATCAATGACGCTCCTTTACCTCACAAAGATGCGACATTATGGGAGTGTCGCGATGAGGATGGCACCCACCTGGGCGTACTGTACCTTGACTTTTTCCCACGTGCCAGTAAGCGGGGTGGAGCATGGTGCGGAGGTTATCGTCCCCAGGGATATAAACATGGAGAACGTACTGCGCCGGTTGTGACTATTGTATGCAATTTTACCGCACCAACGGGAGATTCCCCTGCGTTGCTAACCCCTGATGAAGTGGAGACTTTCTTTCATGAGTTCGGACACGCTCTTCATGGACTGTTCCGGAATGTGAAATATGACGGCATTTCCGGTGTGCCCAGGGATTTTGTTGAGCTTCCGTCACAGATTATGGAGAACTGGGTGTTTGAACCGGAATTATTAAACGTATATGCCAGACATTATCAAACAGGTGCGGTAATTCCGCAGGAACTGGTTGACAAACTGGAGGCAAGTAGTACTTTTGGACAGGGTTTTAAAACGGGAGAGTACATTGCTGCTTCATTACTGGATATGGATTATCACACCTTAAAGGAAGTTGGGGATTTCAACGTCCTTGCATTTGAGGACTCTTCTATGAATAATATCGGGCTGATCCCTCAGATACCGCCCCGTTACAGGTCCACCTATTTTCAACATACCATGACTGGAGGTTATACGGCTGGATATTACAGCTACATCTGGGCAGAAGTACTGGATACTGATGCTTACCAGGCATTTGTGGAGTCCGGAGATATTTTTGACAAAGCAACGGCAAAGCGATTTCGCGAAAAAATCCTGGAGCGAGGAGGTTCTGAGGAGGCGATGAAAATGTATGTAGATTTTCGTGGATCAGAACCAGGCATTGATGCATTGTTGAAAAAAAGAGGGTTGCATTAAGGGTTTAGTGCGCAGTTGGCAGTAGGCAGTGGGCAGTGGGCAGTTCACGTCTTACGTCTCACGTCTCACGTCTCTTGTCCCTCGTCCTTTGTCCCTCGTCCCTCGTTCCACCGCTTCCCACAGCACCTCCACCGGGTGATATGCTTTCCGGCCTGTTCCATCCATAATCTGATGCCGGCAGCTGGTTCCGGGAGCAGCAATAATCACCTCTTCACCTGTCTTTCTGATCTCAGGAAATAATATCAATTCGCCAATCTTCATGGAGACATCATAATGTTCCTTCTCATAGCCAAATGATCCGGCCATACCGCAACACCCGGAGGGAATCTCCTCCACCTGGTAATTCTCAGGAAGGGATAGAATTGCAGATGAAGGCTTTACAGATGCAAGTGCTTTTTGATGACAGTGTCCGTGGAGTTTTATGGTGGCAGATTGTAATGTAAATTGTCCTGCAGTAATTCGTCCGGATTCAATTTCCTTTTCAATGAACTCATCATACAAAAGGGCATTCCCGGCAAGTTCAAGGGCTACCGGTTGAAGGGCTTTGCCAACCAGGTCTGGATATTCATCCCGGAAACCCAGAATAGCTGAAGGTTCAAGTCCTACTAAAGGAATGTCAGCAGAAACAAGGGTTGAGAAAAGTTGAACATTCTTTTGAGCAAGTTGACGTGCCTTGTAAAGGACTCCTTTTGACAAGAAGGTACGGGCACTCCCGGGATGGGGAATAACACAGACCTCATATCCAAGTTCATGCATTAGTTTGACAAAGCTGATGCCAACGATCACATCATTGTAGTTGGTGAACTCATCAATAAAAAGATAAAAGATGCCGGTTCTGGATTCCAATGAAGCGTTAAGCTGTGGGAGATATTTCCTAAGCCAGGTCCGGAATGTGGTTCCGGAGAGTGCCGGAAGTGAACGCTGGGAAGCAAATCCAAGAAGTGATTTGATCATGCCGGAGGAAAGTCTGTTTCGCTGGATAAAATTGAAGAGCCCGGGTACGAAGGATCCAAGCCGGTTTATTGATGTTATGTTAGCAATCATCCGGGAACGTAGTGGAATTCCCCTTGCATCATACCAGTGCTGCAAGAATTCGGCCTTTAGCCGGGTCATGTCCACGTTGGATGGACATTCTGATTTACAGGCTTTGCATGCGAGACAAAGGTCCATTACCTCATAGATCTCCCGGTGATCAAACGGGTTCTTTTTGTCCGAATTAGTAAGAAACTCACGTAACATATTGGCCCTGGCACGTGTTGTCGTATGCTCTTCTTTGAGAGCCATGTAAGAAGGGCACATCCCGGCACCACTTAAATGGGTGTTCCGGCAGTCTCCGGAACCATTACACATTTCGGCAGCACGCAAGATTCCAAGGCTTGCAGAAAAATCGAAAACAGTTTCAATCTTTTTTACTGGTTGCCCCGGCTTATACCTTAAACTGGTATTCATTTTTGGTGTGTCAACTATTTTACCAGGATTGAAGATGTTGAGAGGATCCCAGGTCTGTTTGATTTCCCGGATCAACTCGTAATTCTCCTCTCCAATCATCAGTGGAATAAATTCTCCCCGAAGTCGCCCGTCTCCATGCTCACCACTGAGAGAACCTTTGTACTTCTTAACCAGTTTTGCTGACTCGAGGGAAACAGTATGGAACAGTTCCACATCTTCAGGATCTTTCATGTTCAGAACAGGACGTAGATGAAGTTCACCGGAACCTACGTGAGCAGAGTAAACACAGTTAAGGCCAAACCGCTCCATCATTTGAGAAAACTCCTCAATATAGTTTGGGAGCACCTTCGTACTAACAGCGGTATCTTCTGTCATGGAAACCGGTTTCCTGTCGCCGGGATAGTTTGACAATACACCCAGGCCGGCTTTGCGTAAAGCCCAAACCCTGTTCATGTCAGGAGGAAAGATGATTGGAAAGGCATACCCATAACCTGCATCCCGCATCTCCTTTTCCATATTCTTCGCCAGCATGCGAATCTCATCACCAGACTCCCTGGCGAACTCCACGATCAGGACAGCCATTGGATCACCTTCCAGAAAAAATCGGTTTCGTCGCTGGGTGATGTTCTCCTTCGTACAGTCGAGGATCGCTTTATCCATCAGTTCTACCGATCCGGGATAATATTTTAATGCGATCAGATTCGCTTGAAGAGCCTCCTGTATCGAATTGCAATGAACACAAATCAGTGCCTTTTCCTTTGGAGGCAGTGGAACAAGGTTCAGTTTGATCTCTGTGATGAATGCCAGAGTTCCCTCGGAACCGGCAAGGAGCTTCGAGAGATTCAGTGGTGCCGTGGTGCCGTGGTGCCGTGGTGTTGTGGTGCCGTGGTGCCATGGTGAGATGGTGGTATGGTGATATGGTGGTGTGGTGGAAGGGTGGTCTGAATTGGTGGTTTTAAACTGCAAACTGCCAACTGCAGACTGAGAACTGATAAACGGTTCTGTTTCGAGCAGGAGATCTATCGCATAGCCTGTATTTCTTCTGTGGATGGAAGGATCAGGATACTCTTTCCGAATATTCTCCTGGTTTTGGGTGTTGGAAAGGAGGCTGTATACGGTTTTGTAAATATCTCCTTCCAGAGAAGGCAGGTTGCATTTTTCTGCTAACTCTGATGTTGAAATTTCTCCAAACTCGGCTTCACTGCCATCACTCAGGATGACTTTTACTGAGATCAGGTGATCGCGGGTACTGCCATAGATTATAGAATGAGCTCCACAGCTGTTATTCCCAACCATGCCACCCATCATACAACGGCTGGAGGTGGATGTTTCGGGGCCAAAAAAGAGTCCATGCGTGGCTACAAACTGATTCAGTTCATCCAATATAACACCAGGTTCCACTCTTATCCAATGCTTCTCAACGTTGAGTTCAAGTAACCTTGTCATATACCTGCTGACATCCACCACAATTCCTGATCCGACTACCTGTCCTGCCAATGAAGTCCCGGCAGTGCGAGGGATGAGAGAGAGTTTGTGTTCACGAGCGAAGAGGATCAATTTTTTTATATCCTGGTTTGTTCGTGGCCGTGCTACAGCTAGTGGGATTTCCCTGTATGGTGAAGCATCTGTAGCGTAGAGTATACATGACGCTGAATCGCTCCTGATGTCACCATCCAACTTCTCGCTGAGCGTTTTCAATTCTATAATAAGGTGCTGATCTGCCATCAGGGGATAGTGTTTAATTGTTATTTCAGGTATAAGGTATAAGCCATGCAAGACTCTTTGCCAGCATTTTTCTGAATAAAACCGTTGTCGTTCTCTCTCCGTCTCCCGAAACAGTGACTCATTGCGTCATTTCTGATAAAAATTTGTGGACTCAAAAATCTTATCTGCCGATTTGGAGATAAATCCACTGTAAAGCTTCCCGTCTTTATCCGGATAACGCCTGGCAAACTCATAGTAACATCCGGGAATTTCAAACTCTCCCTCCACAAAGTTGAATTTCACCATTCCAGCTTTGATGCTCGACTGCTCAAGCAACTGTTCGGGGGTTCCCTGAACCTCTCCTCCGGCATCATTGAGTAAAAAGCCATTGTGTTTAAGAAATGCGTTGACCTTGTAAATTGAGTCGAATTTTTTAAGATGGTTTACGCTGACAGTGAAATGGTTCGCTCTGAACCCGTTGACATAGAGCCATGCTGCATATTCGGACTCTGTCCGCAGGGTTTTATAGGTTTCAAAGGATGGCACGCCGGATGCATTTCCTGTAAATAACAGTTGGTCAGATCCTAAAACACATTCGGGAAGTGCGAAGATCCAATCCTTCACAACCTCCTGGAGAAAAGGGCTGAAGTCATGGAATAACAACTCGCTGATAAATACTCTGGGTGCTTCGGGATCAGAGGAGTGTTCATAATGTTTTGCCAACAATTTCTTCTCCTTGAAGTGGTAGTCGGATTTATATGTATATCCTGCATCAAGAAACGGCTGTGCCAAAACATCAATTCCAATCAGAGGATGCCGGAATGTACGAAATGCAATATGATCGTTGATAACCCGCTCGCCTTCAGCCGTAAACAGGTTGTAAACCTGCTCAGCCATTGGGTTCTGGGCAATGTATATGTCCCATAATCTCTTGAATATCGATTCGTTATTTGTCATATTCTGTTTTGTTACTGGATAATGGTCGTTCGTGTAATATGGATGCAGATCTTAGAAAAAACCAGGGATAAATTCTTCGGGACTCAAATTGGCAAAATAGTTAGAGAGGTTGAATGACTTTATAACTTGTGTCACAGATTCAACACGATGGTCGGTGCCAGTAAGTGCTTTCTCTATCTCTTCCGAGTCTTGAATTCCGAAATAATCTCCATAAAATTTAACCTGTTGAATGACCCCGTCATGGACATCAAGATTAATTTCAATAGTACCACTTCCGGCTGTTCGCATTACTTTCCTGAAGTTATACCTGGGAGAGTATCCGAAATTCCAGCCCCAGGTGGCATACTTGCTCTCTCTTAGCTCATTGATGTTACGAATATCCTCCTGTGTAAGTTCATAAAGGGTCGATTCAGGATTCTGTTCAACAATAAATCGCTCAATCCGGTCGGCAAACTGTATTACATTGATATCCTCTTTCAGGTGTTCACGGATATTGGTTACCCTGCTTCTAACTGATTTGACAGCCTTATCCGTGAATTTGGATAGCTCAACATTCAGGGCATCAGAGAGATCCGGAATCTGAGCCGAGAATAGCAACGTGCCATGATGCAGTACCTTGTTTTTCCATATATGCATGGCATTTCCGGAAAATTTTCTGCCATCGATTGTCAAATCATTCCGTCCTTCAAACTTTGCATTCACACCCATCAGTTGCAAAACATCCAGGATAGGTTGTGTATATTTCTGGAAGTTGATCAGATTTTCATCTTTGGGGGTTTGGGTAAAGGTGAAATTGAGGTTCCCAAGGTCGTGAAACACAGCACCGCCTCCCGATAGCCTTCGAACAACCTTTATGTCGTTCTCCTGAACATAGTCCTGGTGGATCTCGGCAAGTGTATTCTGATGTTTACCAACAATGATTGACTTGTCATTCCGCCAGAGAGCGAAAGTATCCTCATCGAAATTTTTCAATATGTACTCTTCTGCAGCAAGATTAAAGAAAGGGTCAGTTGTGTTGCGTCGAATGATCAGCATTAGGGAATTTTTTGTAAAATTACAGTTTTTCTATAGTTTGCGTACTTTTGCATTCCCAGAGATTCGGCAATGAACCGTTTTTACTATTACCTTTTCCTTTTCTTTCTCCTGCTTTTCAGAAATACATCTTTCTGGTTTCTATACCGGGTATCCGACATCTTCTACCTGTTTCTGTTACACGTGGTGAAGTACAGAAAGAAAGTTGTGGTTACTAACCTGCGGGAGTCATTTCCTGAAAAACCAGCTGAAGAGATCGAGCGTATCACCCGTGCATTCTACAAACATCTCTGCGACATCTCTGTTGAGGCGGTCAAGGCTTTCTCCTTGAGTAAAAAGGCCATCCTCAAGCGTTACATTCTCCTGAACCCGGAGATCCTTGAACCATATTTCAAGAAGAAACAGACTGTCATTGCTGTGCTCGGACATTATAACAACTGGGAATGGGGGAGCCTGGCAGCAGGAATTTTCTTTAAGCATAAACCCGTTGGCTTTTACAAGCCTCTCTCCAATCTGTATATTGACGACTACATACAAAAAACAAGGGCAAAGGAGGGGATGCTTCTGGAATCGGTTTCACGTACCAGCCAAACATTTCGCCGGCTAAAAAAGACCCCATCGATATTCATCATGGTTGCCGACCAGAGCCCGATGAATCTGAAGCTGGCATATTGGGTGCCGTTTCTAAATCATGATACAGCCGTGCTTCATGGTACTGAGAAACATGCTATCCAGAATAACTACCCTGTATTCTTTGCTGATGTTCAGAAAGTAAAGCGCGGACATTATTCGGCATCCATGGAGCTTTTGGTAGCAGATCCTTCGGTGACAAAGCAGGGAGAGATCACCCTTAAATTCATGCAGCGTCTTGAGCAACAGATCCGTGCCAGGCCTGAATATTGGTTATGGAGCCACCGGCGATGGAAGCACAGTAGGAAGGACGAGGGACGAGGGACGAAGGAAGAAGAAAGTCCCCTTCAGGGGATTTAGGGGTTTTAAAGGAGTCCTCCGTTCAGGTAAATCGCCATCTGTGCATCATAGAATTTATTGATGCTTTTAGATTTGTTGTTTCTCAGGTTGATAACCTCTCCTGATTGAAAATTCACCCGAATTATATCTCCGTTCTGCAGGTCCGTTTCATCAAGTACATCCGGATCATAGGTAAGTATGGGTAGGGCAGCATTTATGGCATTCCTTTCATAAATTGCGCCATAGGACTCAGCAAGGATGCACGATATCCCCAGTGAAAGGAAGCAATCAACTGCCTGTTGCCTCGAACTCCCTGCACCGAAATTCTTTTGTGTGATCACTATGTCGCCGGGTTTTGCCTTCGAAGCAAAGTCCTCATAGCCTTTGAGGTTGTCAAATGCATATTGACCCATTTCATTGATGTCGGTGATGGTCAGATAGCGGTTATGAAATATCATATCCGTATCGATGTCATCCTGTTTGATGATCCAGACGCGGCCTTCTACGGTGGTGCCATGGTGCCGTGGTGCCGTGGTGCCGTGGTGCTGTGGTGCTGTGGTGCC
>CALCGJ010000147.1 GCA_937900965.1 uncultured Bacteroidota bacterium
CTTCAGCAACATGCTGCTTTGTTCTGCCAGCACTCCGGAATTCACAATAGTTTTTGGGTGAAGTAATGGATAGTTCACCAGCCTGTAGCCTCGTTTTTCGTCTCCGGCTCCGTAAACAATTTTCCCTATCTGGGTCCAGAATGCCGCCCCGGCACACATCACACAAGGTTCAAGTGTTACATACAACGTACACTCATTCAAGTACTTTCCTCCAAGTCCTGAACTGGCAGCAGTGAAAGCCTGCATCTCGGCATGAGCCGTCACATCATTCAGGATCTCGGTAAGATTATGAGCGCGTGCCAGAACTTCGTTACCACAAACAACCACAGCTCCCACCGGCACTTCATGCTTGTCGAAAGCTTTAACAGCCTCTTTGAGTGCTTCGTTCATGAAATACTCGTCAGAAAACAATTCATATGAGGTGCCGGAGGAGATCATTTATAACACAATCAGTTTTTCCGAGGCAACTACGTTACCGCCGGCTTTCAGAATCATGAAATAGACTCCAACCGGTTGGTCCGAAAGATCAAGTCGTTTCAGGAAGGTTCCTTTTGTCTGTTGTTCTTCTAATAAAACGGTTTGACCCTTGGCATTGACTACGCTGGTTTCAACCAGTGTCTGTCCTGCAAGATAATACTGAATATTCACCACTCCGTTGGTGGGATTCGGATAGATTGTCAATTCCGGTTTCGTTGTCTCTTTTGTTCCAAGTTCTACATCCCAGGGGGAGGATGAAGCAAACAAACCTCTCCCATGTGAAGCTGCCAGGACGATGTTATCCGATTTGCGGATACGCACCATATCTACCCGCACGTTAGCCAATCCGTCATTGGCTGGCTCCCACAATACCGGATTGGCAAAAACATTATTTGTCGTCCATATCCCTGTCTCGGTAGCCAGCATTATCTGGAGCGAATTCATGGGATGAAAAATGGCCCAGCGAATCGGCATATCCGGGAGGTTTGCTTCAACATCTGTCCAACTCTGTCCTCCATTTGAGGTTACCCAAACAGAGGGAACGCCGTAGTTAGAGAATGTGGCAGCCAGTGTATCGTCAGAATTTCCAACTGCAATACATGAGATATTTCCAACAGGGAAATTAGGGCTTCCGATCTCTGTAATGACAGGTGTAGCATTCGCATTTTCAACACTAAAGACTCTCCCCTCTTGATTGCCGACAAACAGGTTGGATTGGATTGAAGTGGAGTGAGGTGAATAGGTGACCGCAGAGAAATAGAGACCGGATCCTGTACCTATATTAATATAAGAGCCTGCTTCATTTCCAGTGATGTTTGTCAGTCGCAGGATATGATCACCGAAGTTCCCAACGAAATCAACTGCATTGGCATAGATTTCATTTTTCCGGTAATCAAAATCGGCCGGTGAGATGAATGTCCCGCTGGACCAGTTGTTCAGGCTGTTGACCCAGCTGCCGTTCATGTAAACATAATACTGGTTGTAATATATCGATGTTACAGAAAGGCTTGCACCGTCTTCATCAAAGAAACAGTAGGCACCGTCGCCTCCACTCCACATATTATCGAGAGTGAGGGGATTACCGTTGTAATAGAGTGTTCCGTTATCCTGAAGTCCTCCCAGATAGGAAATGGATCCGGCCGTCGGATTGATTGCGCAGGTATAAAATTGAAGCGTGTTGTAGTTATTGTTACGGGGTTCAAACGCCGGGTAATTCACAATCCCGTTATTGGTATAAAAAACTCCACCATCCGTTCCGAAAAGAATTTCCTGCGAAGATCCGGGTTTGTACACAATAATATGCTGATCAGCATGGATATAATCAGATCCGCCGCTACTGTACATCTTCGACCAGTCACTGACTCTGTACCAGGTTGTACCTCCGTTGGGAGAGTGGTGTACGTCCAAACCGCCGATGAACAGGTTGTCGGGATTATTCGGATCCACTGCAGCATCAAGGGCATGCCAGGCTATTGTAGCAAAATTTCCTCCGTTGGTAAGATCTGTTGGAAGTGTTTTTTCAGTCCAATTAACACCTTTATCATCAGAACGCAGGATATGATAACAATAAAAATATCTGAAATTATTTGAAGATTTGATCTCTCCTGAAGCAACCAAAGCATATACAACATTTTCATCCGATTCTGAAGCAGCTAAAATAACCCTCCCCGGAAGGGAATAATCAGGATCGTTTTCAATGATAACCTTATAATCTTCATTGATAACCCAGCTTCCTGGTAGTCCGGTATCTGAAAAGAGAATGGTAGCGCCTCCTTCATCATCAAGATTTGGCCGGCTTCCAATGTAAATCCGTCCACCCGGACCCTCTTCGATATCAGCAGGGGCATACGGTACGTTGGATCCATAGATATCAGGCAACACCTGTTCCCATGTAATCCCATCATCATCAGAACGATATAAGCCATCAGAAGGTAAGCTCTGGTGTGTTCCATGATATTGGCCGGATACCACGCCAGCATAAATTACGCTTGTACCGTTCTCATCCCTGACCAGGATGTCGGTAATGTAAGCAAAATCCTCTGTTGAGGGAATTTGATTCCAGGTTTGACCTCC
This sequence comes from uncultured Bacteroidota bacterium, assembly GCA_937900965.1. Classification (GTDB taxonomy): domain Bacteria; phylum Bacteroidota; class Bacteroidia; order Bacteroidales; family FEN-979; genus QYOJ01. The sequence continues at coordinate 2,551 of CALCGJ010000147.1, forward strand.
GTCAACAGATCTCCAGATCCCCTGTCCGACACCGGAACTCTCACGGTATGTGATCAGGGCTGTCTCAGGTTCTCCTGTCCCCACATAGAAAATCTGTGTATCATTAGGATCGTATGTAATACAACGAATACTTAAAACCGGCCAGAAATCGCTAATGGGAACCCAGGAAGAGAACTGGTTTGTGATGTCGTTGTTGTACCACAATCCACCTGTTACTCCCCCTGCCCAAACCCTGTTTTGGTTGGGATCATTGGGGTCGTACATGATAGCACGGGTACGGCCACCCATTTCCGTGCCTGTTCCCACCCAACTGATCGAAGAGGTGCTTTTTTGCGCCTGTAGTGATCTGGTCTCTCTGAAAGCTGAAAGGAGTCGTTCCCTGGGAACCGTTTTTGTCTCAGGATCCAGAGTCATCAGGTACTCCTGGAATGCTGCTGCACCAGGCTGATCCATTGATTTATCCTTTTTTTCTTCATCCTGAAGGGAAACTTCGGGGGCGTGTTTGTATTCATTCAACATAAAAGCCTCGAACCGTTTTCGTTTATCAAATTGGGCGTGGTTAAGAAAGGTGACGAAATCGTTGATCGTGAAACTGAAAAGTATCAGCAATACACCGGTTAGTAATATGGCAGGGTAATTCAGGGTATTGGTTTTCATGAGTTAGAGGAGCATTTGTGTAAAATCATTATTTATAAGGCTTTACAAAATTAAACAGTTTTTATTTCAGTTGGTTGCTTCATGCAATTATCTTTTTTCATTTACATATATGCAAATAGTTGTATATTTGCAACGTGTATTAAATATGAGTAATTTATGAAAAAGAACATTGGAAGTGTAGATATGTGGATCCGCATCATCCTTGGTGTGGTAGTCATCGCTCTGGGTATATTTTATCAGAGCTGGTGGGGTGTACTCGGTGTAATCCCCCTGATGACAGCTTTCATGCGCTGGTGCCCGGTATATTTACCATTTGGCATTCGTACCAACAAAGTGAAAGAATAGAGCACTAATCAGTTTGGAGCAGGTGCTCCTTCAGATTTTCCAGCTCCCAGGCATCCCTTAAATGATATGGACCTATCCGGGTACGGGAAAGTGCACTCAGGTAGGCTCCGCTTTTCAGGGCTGCTCCAAAATCCCTTGCTAATGCTCTGATGTAGGTTCCCTTGCTGCATGCGATCCTGAAGTGGACTTCGGGCATATCGCTCTGAGTAATCTCAAAAGCCGAAAGCTCAATGGGTTTTGGGGCAAGTTTCACCTCTTCATTCTGCCGGGCATAATCATATGCTCTCCTCCCTTGGATCTTTACGGCTGAAAATTGAGGAGGTACCTGCATCTGCTTACCGGTAAACCTTTCTGCCATTTCCAGAATCATCTTTCCGGTAATATGGTCCGCTGGAAATTGGCGGTTGGCAGCTGTTTCCAAATCGAACGAAGGAGTTGTAGCCCCCAATGTAAACACACCGGTATACTCCTTGTCGAACTCTTTGAACTCCTCAATTTTTTTTGTGAACTTCCCCGTACAAAGAATTAACAGTCCGGTCGCCAGAGGGTCCAGGGTTCCGGCATGACCGATTTTAATCTTTTTAATATTCAACTCCCTTTTCAGGAATAGGCGGAGGTTGTTCACCACATCAAATGATGTCCAGGTAAATGGCTTATTGATCAGCAGGATCTCTCCCTCTGCAAATTGAAAAGACATCAAGTGATATTTAAAGAATGACCAGTCAGTAACAGGATCAAAATGATAACTCCAACTGCAATGCGGTAATAACCAAAAGCCTTGAAGCCATATTTGGTAAGGAAGGCGATAAAGAATTTGATTGCGAACATAGCAACAATAAAGGCCACGACGTTTCCAATTACCAGGACGGGAATATCGTCAGCAGTAATGGTTTTATAGTTACTCAGTAATTTATAGGCAGAAGCAGCAAACATGGTAGGTACTGCCAGAAAAAAAGAGAATTCGGCCGCTTGTCTTCTGCTCAGTTTTTGGCTCATCCCACCGATGATTGTTGCTGCACTCCGGGAGACTCCCGGAATCACTGCGATTATCTGGAACATGCCAATATATAATGCTTTGTAATTGGTCACTTTTATATCTTTGGCAATTGGGGTGTCAAACCACTTGTCGACGAAAATGAGAAACACACCACCAACTACAAGGGCAATTGCAACAACCAAAACACTTCCCAGCATTACATCAATGATGTCGCTCAGAAAATAGGCAAGAATCAGGGGAGAACAGGCAATAGCTATTGTTTTATAGAAACCCCAGCTCTGAAAGAAACGTTTCCAGTAGAGTACGATCACTGATAAAATCGCCCCAAACTGGATATTCACGGTAAAGGCCTTCACAAAATCAGTAGGGGGAATTCCCAGCATAGCCTGAGCGATAATCATGTGTCCCGTTGAGGAGACAGGAAGGAATTCGGTGATTCCCTCAACGATCGCTACAATGATCGCTTCGAGATAGGTCATTTCAGTCCTTTGGTTTCTTCATAATGGCAAAGAATTCAACCACATAGCCTGCAAGTACCAGAATCGGAGCTAGTGTAATCCGCCGAAAACTGAAGATCTCCGGATTGAACTGTGATGGATCTTTGGAGCCTCCGCCTATCATCAGGATAAACCCAACAGTAATGAGAGCCAACCCGATCAGCATCAGGCGGTAATTTTCTTTGCCGAAAGCGAAATCACCTACCTGAACAGGCTGCTTTGGTACTGGAGCCGGTTCAATGTTTTTTTTCTTCTTCTCCATTGGTTAAAGGTTGGAACGGCAAAAATAGGTTATTTTTCAGTAACATGATTAACTATACAATGAATCTGTCTTCATGCGGATGTATTTCCGTATGGCAAAATAGGTTGAGATCCAGGAGATCATGATTCCCAAAAAGATAACCAGTGCAAACAGGATCCCGAATAACTCCAGGTCCTGAAAATCAAGAAGCTCAGGCATTTCATTCGTAGCAAAATAGAGAACCAGCAATAACAGGCCAATGGCAATGATACTACTAAAGAAACCATTTACGATCGCTTTTGCCAGGAAGGGCTTTTGAATGAATTTCTGTGTACCGCCAACCAGTTGCATGCTCCGGATCAGAAACCGTTTTGAATAAACAGATAAACGTATTGTGTTATTAATCAATGCAATAGCGATAATCAACAGGATCAGACTAATGCCCAGGATCACCAAACTGATTCGCTCAACATTCTGGTTAATCTCGTCCACCAGCGGTTTGTGGTAATCAACCTCCTTCACTCCCGGATAAGCGATCAGCCTCTCTTCAATCAGCCGTATGCTATCGGGATTGGCATAGGATGCATGCAATCGTAGCTCGATAGAAGGAAGCAGTGGATTATAACCCAGAAACCCTACAAAATCCTCTCCCAGTTCCTCGGAAAATTCGCGTGCTGCACGTTCCCGTGTGATGTACTCGGTTGTTTTGACATACTCCTCTTTGTCCAGTTTTTTCTGTAATTCAAGAATGTCTGCCTCTTTAACTCCCTCTTTTATAATGATTGAAAAACCAATGTTCTCCTTGACGTAATCCGATAAATTTTTTGCATGCAGCACTAGCATGCCGAGCAATCCCAGCATGAAAAGCACCATGGTAATACTAATGATAGTCGTTACATAAGATGTGGCGAGTCTACGCTTTTGGTAGCTCTGATCGCTGTTTTTCATCAATTGGAAGTTCCGGATAAAATTACTGCTTTTTTATTCTCCGGTTATTCTTTGCGTTGTTTATCCTCTTTTTTTATTGTCTTTTGCTCTTTGGTATTAAACCCCATATTTGATTTCAACCCGCTGAAGATACTTTTCCAGATGAAGTTGATGATGGATTTATGCTTATCCCGTTGGAAGTAGATGATTCCTGAATTTAGTTTCCCATTTGGCTGAGGATTGCTTTTTTGAATCAGAAAATCGCTGGCAACAAAGTTGATCACCCCTGTTTTGATTCCGGACCATGTTGTATTTTTTTCCTTGAACATTTTGAATGATAAGTTGGTATAACGGAATGTCAGTGTTCCTGTGGAATAATCATCGTTGAACCGGATCTCCGGCACAATCATCTTTTGTACCCTTCCACTTTCGATTTCAGCTGGTATGAGTTTGGAAAGCATTGGGTTAATCCGGGGCAAATCAAAATCAGAGAGCAGGGCTGAAACTGTAAACCGATTTCGGGTATCCCCGAATTTAAAATTGATGGTAGCCTGGAGCCTTCCACTTCCCTGAACATATGCTTCAGCCTTAAGGGGAGACACCTTTTTCTCAGCCAGCCAGGCTGAATCGTTTGTAAGTCCAAGAAGCAGGCCATTGATCCTGTTAAAAAAGATCGTTCCGGGTTCGTTGCCTACCTGTTCAGAATAGGTTGCTTTCCCATTGACAACCTCCAAAGAATCAATCCGAATATATTGTTTGAGATTGCGTATAAGCTGTTGGGGCATCGGAGGTTTGAAACCGGGGCGCATAGGTACCCGTTTATCACGATAATCATCCAGAAGCAGGCTGTCAATTTGGAGTTTGCTTGCTATCAGGCGTTTGTGTACCATCAGCTCCTGCCAGTCAATGTCAGTCAAACTGATCTTTCCTGCCTCAACATCCATTCGGTCGGTCTGATAGCCAAGTTTTCTGCTGAAGTCGTGCCGGTTAAATAAAGGTTCAAGGTGGAACCGGTCAATGTACACCAGCTTCTGGCCGGTAGAGATACCTACTTCGCCGAAATGCATAGCATACATTCCGTTACCTGTTTGTTGTTTGATATCCCTTAGTGTAACCACAATATCATCGGTATTGTATATCCTGGGATCCGTTCTCCATGTAGAATCAATCCACAGGTTGACAATCTGGATATCGATATAGGGAATGTTAAAATCCCGCACCGAATCATTTGATTCATCGATATAGTCTAAACTTCCTGTTACCAGGCTAATGGTACCCACTGAGATATAATCCCACCCTTTCGGAAGAGGGATCGATTGAGTGGTATCCCGTGGTTTGCCAGTTGTATCGGGAACAGATCGTTTTTTTCTAAAGATTTTCAGTTCGGGAGATTTTACATCAACCCGCTTTGCTTCAATTTTTCTGCTGAACAAAGCCTGTTTCAATTCAAGGTCCAGAACAGTCAGTTTTTTAACATAAAGCCCAAGGAGCATCGACGGAGCTGAATCGGGATTCATTGCTTTGTAAATGGCTGTGTCCGGAGTCAGAGTTAAATTCCGTATGTGGAGATTGCCACCAAGTATACCATAATAGATGCTTCCTATATGTGCATTATACAACCCCTTGGTCTCCCTTTTTACAGCCTCTTCCAAGGCTCTTTTAATGATGCTGTTCGAATAGATATAGACAACGACAACAGCCACAAGAATGATTCCTGCCAGGATGCCCAAACCCCAGAATAAAATTCGTTTGGTTTTTGATCTCTTTTTCTTTGTCATAACTCAGAGGTTTACCTGTTTTTCATCTCTCGCTTTAACGCTTTTTTAAATGCTTTTTGTTCTTTTGAATTTAACCCTTCACTCGATTTTAATCCCGTTAAAAGCGATTTCCAGAAGAAATTGAAATATCCCTTTTCGTCATCCCTTTTATTCCAGATATATCCTGGTCGATGAATCCCAAAGTATCCGGGATTGTCCTGAGGTACTGCGAGGTTCACTAAAATCTGCATAAGGCTGGTGCCTGTCTTGTTCCAGAAGTCCGGTTTCTCTTTCAGCAACTCCACTTGAAGGTTCTGATAATAAAGATCCAGTAGGCCCGTAGCATAGATACCATTTCCTCTCATCCAATGGATGTTTACACTATCCACCACCCCACCTTTGATTCGAACCGGTGCTACCTTTGATACCATCGGATTAAAGATAGTCATATCCACTCTGCCGGCTTTTCCCTGAAAGTAGAAGGTGTCAGCCGGGGAGTTAAGGGGAAACCTGAACTCTCCCTCAACCTTTGCTTTTCCCATCAGGTAGGTAGAGGCGATAGCAATCAGCTCGGTACCCTGAGAAATCAGAAGCGAGTCAGTGGTTAAATTCCGGACCATCCCTTCCATCCGGTCAAAAAAGATCATACCGGGTTCGTTCCCGGTCTGCTCCCGGTAAGTCACTTTCCCGTTGGTTAGCGACACCGTATCAATTATCAGCGAAAAAGGTATTTTCTGAATGGCTTGCTGAATCATGGGTGGTCGCTTCCAGGTTGGAAACTTCACACGTTTATCCCGGTAATCATTCAGGGTTAACCCGTCAACGAAAACCAATCCGGCGACGATTTTCCGCTCCTCCAATAAAGTTTTGAAATCCAGTCTTTCCATCTCAATCTTTCCGGTACTTACCTCCATCCTGTCGGTCTGATATCCCAACTTGCGGGAGTATAAGGAATCAGAGTAGTTGGGCATCAGGGTAAAAGAATCAATTGCCAGGAATGAGTTGGCTGTTGAGAGGTGCAATCCTCCAATTGACAGAGTATTCATACTGTCTTTGGTGACCATCGAGTACCCTCCCGTTCGAAGGTCAATATCCTCACAGAAAAAAAGCGAAGATGTCTGTTTTTTCGATTGAGTTGAATCGTAATTAAATCCTGTGATGGTGGTGTTGATCTGGTCGAGATCCATCCTGGTTGCACTGTCGTTTTCCCCTTTGATATAATGAAAAATTCCATTGGTAAGTTTCACCTTTCCAATGACCATCGACCTGAAAGGGGTTTTCAATTCCGGATGACCGGATATCTCTTTTTTCCTGGAATTCTTCCTGGTTACATGATCCGGAAGACTGTTAAGTGTAATCTCTGGATCTGAAATTTGGATCTCTTCAATACGCAGGTCTCTATTGAAAAGCACTTTCTCCAGGTCAAGCTGACGGATCATAAACGAACGGAGGGAAAGTTCAATGGTGAGCGGTTTCTGTTTCCCGTTGGTTATAGGTTTCATGGGAACAATATGAAGATCGCTGATGGATAGATTTGGGGGATAAGAGTCTGACAGAAACCTGGAGAATTTGATCGTATGCATACTGTCTAAGATGATCGGGTAGGCAGTATCAGGTTTCAGCGAGAGCATGTCATACTTAAAAATCTTGATTCCTTGTTTCCAGTCCGTCAGGTCAAATAGAAATTTCGAGAGTTGAAAACCAAAATTTCTCACCAACAACGAGCCCCTTCCTTTTTGATCCTCTTCCACCAGGTCAAACCATCCTCTGTCAATCCGGATGTTCCCGATCTCAATCTTTTGAACCGCTTCATCAGCATCTGAAAAGGGTTCATTGAGAGAACTCTCCTTCTTTCTTTTAACGGACCTGATAATTATTTCTGGCTCCAACAACCTGATGTCGCCGGCAGAAAACCACTTTTCGTTTATCCATTTCATGTGATCAAAGCCATGCACCTGCAGAGCACTGAATTGCGCAACCAATGTTGACGGAGAGGACATCCCCGGATGCATCCTGCTGGTTGTAACCATATTAAATTCAGTAACGTCCAACTCTTGCGAGAGAGAATTTACAAACAGCTCCTTCAACCTGATACGGTGAAGAGAGTCGGGGGATAGATAGTTGAAATCCCTCAGGGCCAGGTCTATTTCGAGCCTGTTCAGAAACTCTTTCCTGTCGTGGTGGGTAAGGGTATCCATCATGAAGCCTGTCAGGGTCAGATCCACCAATCCGGAGATCCGATTCTCATTCAGCCCATGTTTGTCATCTTTGAAACTGATCATGGCATTTGAAATCTCAATCGTTCCGGCCTGAATAGAGATCATGTATGGGATAATAACGCTGCGCACAAGATCAAGCTTGTGGAGAAAAGATTTTTTTTGAATCGCAGTATCCTGTGGTATCTTCTTATCCCTGTACTGAATGATCGTCATATCGGGCTCAAAAACAGCCAGGCGGCTAAACTCCAGGTTCCGGCTATTGAACATCCTGAGCAGATTGATTTGTTCAAGTTTCACCTGTGGAAACAACATCCTGTACAGGGTGTTACTCTTATAACGCATTGTTGAATCCACTATGGTAGATGGAAACAGCCTGGTATTGTATACATCGATGAGTGATCGGCGGGTACTGATAATCACCTTTTGTGCGTTTAGATCATGCAATTTATCCTGGAGTGCCAGGGTAAAGCCGTTGATATCCAGTTCAATATCTTTTGAATAGAGGATTTTGGTCGTGTCAAGGTGTGCGAGCGAATCGAGATGGAAGCCTTGCAACTGCAGAGTAGCCCTCTCAACCTGAAGTTCCGGTCTCGGTTCCGTTACCCTGGGGTAGAACTGAAAAGAGGCATTACTTAATAAAAAGGTGTCGATAGTAATATTCTTCAGTTTGTCCTGGATAATCGTATACAGGTTGGCAATTGTAACCTTAGTTTTGTACTTCTTCACCACAGGATCCGTCGGTTTATGAAGGAACATCCTGACATCAAGGTTATTAATACTGATCGTGCCGATTGAAATCTTCTGTTCCAGCATAGCTTTGTACAAATCAATTCCGTCAATTGAAAACTCCGGGAGATAGACCTGATAAAAATTACCGGTTTTAGCAGTTGCAAGTTTACTGTCAAGAAAATTTGGGGTAAGTGTGAGTCCTTTCCCAAATAGGCGATATCCCGACAGGGAAAAGCCAACTTCATCAGCAGCAAGAAAATAGAGGCTGTCGGAGAGTGAATATTTGAAATTCTTGATTCTCAGCTCCACGTCTTTGGAATAAAATATCCTTTCCTCTTTAAAATCATCAGCATTTAGGTCGAAATCGCGCAAAACAACTGAATAAAGCCAGTCCATTTCACTGATTTTTCCCGATTTCATGGTCTGTTTTCCGGTAAAAGCTCCATCATTCACCAGAATCGAGTCAATCTTCACTTTTATGAAAATAGAAGATAAAACAGGATAGATATCCTCGTAGATATGTTTGAACCGTCCCCTTTTCTCTTTTATGGAATCGGGGAAAGCAATGAACTCAATGGTTGGGTTGTTTAGTTCAATCATCCGGAGATGGATTGTCCTTTCAAGTAACATCTCCTTGAGGTTCAAATTCTTAATGGTCAGCTGTTCGTAAACCACAGAATAGAGAGTACCCTTTGCCCTCCTTTCTTCTTTAAGTTCTTCATATCTCTCTTTATTGGGGATCAGACGAAAGTCGGTTATGACTGTTTTCCCTGAAAAAAGATTAAACTGGAAGTGGCCAAAGTCGATTTCGTAAACACCGTTACTGGCTTGTTGCATCTTTGCCTGAAGGAATGTTTTGATGAAGCTCTCTCCAAAATAGTTCATCGCAGCGAAAGCGCCCAGGAAAACTACAGAGGCAATAATCAGTATCCACATCAAGACCTTGAGAATGTGCCGGTAAAATTTTGGTTTAGAGGCTTTAGGTGTCTTTTCAGGCATACAAATGGAGGGTGGTGAATTCATTGTAAAGGTAAAATAATTCCCGGTAATTTTCTAACTTTGCACCCCGAATTGAAGAAGAATCAACTTATTACATTTTACTTATGGAATACAACTTTTCGGAAGTAGAGAAAAAGTGGCAGCGTTACTGGGTGGAGCATTGCACCTTCCGAATTGAACTTGACCATTCAAAACCAAAATTTTATATTCTGGATATGTTTCCTTACCCTTCGGGTGCCGGTCTTCATGTTGGCCATCCTTTGGGGTATATCGCTTCTGATATTTACGCCAGGTTTAAACGGTTGAAGGGGTTTAATGTGCTTCACCCGATGGGCTATGATGCATATGGGCTTCCTGCTGAGCAGTATGCGATCCAAACAGGTACACACCCTGCCGTTACAACCGAGAAAAATATCCTTCGTTACCGGAAGCAGATGGATAAGATCGGGTTCTCATACGACTGGTCACGTGAAGTAAAAACCTGTGATCCTGACTATTACAAGTGGACACAGTGGACATTTATCCAACTTTTCAACCACTGGTATAACCCTGAACTTCAAAAAGCAGAACCCATTGCCAGGTTGGTTGAACGACTAACGGAAACAGGCAATGGTGATGTGACACGGGATCAGTGGAAAAGCTGGAGTGAAAAACAACAACAGGAGCTTCTGATGAACTACAGGTTGGCCTATATTTCAGATGCCATGGTCAACTGGTGCCCTGAACTGGGTACTGTTCTTGCCAACGACGAGATTGCCAACGGATTTTCCGTGAGGGGTAACCATCCCGTGGAACGCAAGCTGATGAAGCAGTGGTTTTTACGGATAACACCTTATGCACAGCGACTGATCGATGGCCTTGATAAAGTGGATTGGTTTGACTCCCTGAAGGAGATTCAGCGAAACTGGATTGGTCGTTCGGAAGGAGCCGACATTTTCTTCCCAATAAAGGATCACAATTATCAACTTGAGATATTCACTACCCGTCCCGATACTATCTTCGGGTCGACATACATGGTGTTGGCTCCGGAACATGAGCTTGTGGAGAAAATTACCACGCCCGAAAGGAAAACAGCCGTTCTGGCCTACACCGAGATGGCGAAAAACCGTTCAGAGCGGGAGCGGATGACCGATGTGAAGAAAATTTCCGGAGAGTTCACCGGAGCCTACTGCCTTAACCCTTTCAATCAGGAACCTATTCCCATCTGGGTAGCTGAATACGTGCTTGCGGGTTACGGAACAGGTGCAATCATGGCTGTTCCCGCTCACGATCAGCGCGATTATGAATTTGCCAAACATTTCGGACTTCCGATTGTTGAAGTAGTTTCAGGTGGCGACATTTCAGAGAGCTCCTATGATGCCAAAGAGGGCATCCTGATTAATTCCGATTTCATCAATGGGATGGAGGTGAAAGCTGCAGTTAGGGAAGTGATCAGACGAATTGAGGAGATGGGAATCGGAAACGGGACAATCAACTTTCGTCTGCGCGATGCGATTTTCAGCCGCCAACGTTACTGGGGGGAGCCTATTCCGATCTATTACAAAGATGGGATTCCGTATCCCCTTCCAATATCGGAACTACCGTTGCCTCTTCCGTTGGTCGATAAATTTCTTCCGACTGAAAGCGGTGAACCTCCTTTGGCCCGCGCCAAAAACTGGACCACAAGTGATGGATATCCTCTTGAAACCACTACCATGCCCGGATTTGCCGGTTCAAGTGGCTATTACCTGCGTTACATGGATCCTGGAAATCATGAGCGCTATTTCTCCAAAGAAGCTGCTGATTACTGGCAAAATGTCGATCTCTATATCGGAGGAGACGAACACGCTACCGGCCATCTGATCTATGCCCGTTTCTGGAATAAATTTCTCTTTGACATCGGGCTTACTGTCAATGAAGAGCCCTTTAAAAAACTGATAAACCAGGGGAAAATCCAGGGAAGAAGTAATCTGGTTTACCGGCTTAGTATTGAAAAACTCGGGGAACACCTTGTTTGGGAAGCCATTAGAGATCGGAAACTTGGTGTAGAATTCATCAAGGAGTTCAGAGATGGGAAAAGGCATTTCGATTTTTATTGCAAGGAGGCAAATTTGATCATTGAGATCAAAACTCAAAAAAATCTGGAAAAAATTGCCGGTTTCTACAAAGAGTTGGATTGGGCTAAAAAATATAAGATACTCTTCATTCCCCTGATGGACCTGAAAGATAACTTTCAGGGGGCAATCTTTCGTATTAAAGAGGCAATAGCAAGCAATCGTGTGGATCTTTCTTTTGAACATGATGCTGCGGATGTTCCTCCGTATTTTGTCTCAAAGAATCATCCATGGAGAGAGGATTTTTCAACCCCGTTGCATGTTGATATCTCAATGGTTGATGACGATATCCTGGATATTGATGCTTTCCGGAAATGGAGGCCCGACCTGGCTGATGCAGAGTTTATTCTTGATGATGGTAAGTACATCTGCGGGCATGCGATCGAAAAGATGTCCAAATCACTCTACAACGTCGTGAATCCCGATAAGATCATCGAAGAGTATGGAGCCGACATACTGCGCCTGTATGAGATGTTCCTGGGTCCGCTCGAACAATCGAAACCATGGGATACCAATGGAATCGAAGGGGTGTTTCGGTTTATCCGGAAAGTGTGGCGGTTATTCCATGATGAAAAAGGAGAGTTCCGGGTTTCGGATGAGGCTCCAACTGTGGAGGAGTTTCGGGTACTCCACCGGACTATCAAAAAGGTGCAGGAAGATATCGAACGGTTCTCATTCAACACAGCAGTAAGTACCTTCATGATCTGTATCAATGAACTCTCAGACCTGAAATGTCACAAACGGGCAATCCTGAACGATCTTGTAGTTCTCCTGTCGCCCTATGCCCCACACCTGGCCGAAGAGCTATGGGAGCATTTGGGTTATACCGAAAGCATCACCAAGGCCTCATTCCCTGAATACAAGAAAGAATATCTGGTTGAAAATACGTTTGAGTATCCTATTTCGTTTAATGGTAAACTGCGCTTTAAATTAACTCTGCCTCTCGATCTGACTCCTTCTGACATCGAACAGGCGGTGTTGAATGCAACTGAATCAGCAAAATGGCTTCAGG
>CALCGJ010000148.1 GCA_937900965.1 uncultured Bacteroidota bacterium
AGATCCTTTTTATTAAATTTATCAGTGTCAGTCCTTTTCTTAAGTCCCCTAATTTAGTGATTATATTTGAATTTTCAAAATAGGCAGGGTGTAAGGGAGCAGGGTGCAAAACTTTGCGCCACTGCAACTCTTTAACGATTTCAACATGATCGGGTGAAATCTTGCCAATAAACAGGATATCCAAATCTCCGCCGTTCTTAAGGTACTTTAATAGTTTTACCAATCCCCGTAAGTAGATAGCATCTTTTGTCAGGCCGCCTCCACGAAAAGTTCGCGAGGTGATATTAAAAGCAGTGCGGCGTTCAAATCTGAAATCTTTATTAAGCTTACGGAAGACATCTACAAAAGTTGCCCCGTCAATCAATTGATGCGCTGCAACAACACGGGCTGCCAGCAGGCGCATGCGAGACCCGGTTAAACCGTCAACCATATATTCCGAAAGTACTGCAAGTCCTTCCTGCAACTCGTCGTAACCGGAGAACCCTGTGTGAAGTTGCTGAAGCGGTTGCGATTTTCCGTTTAGATAGGTTAAAATGTGTGTACTTACTTCATGCGCAATTAGCGCTTCCATTCTCGTCGGGGGGATTTTTGTGCTTGCTCCGATCAGCAGATTGCCTTGCGAAACCATCAGTCCTGTAATATCTTTTCTGATTATAATTTTGGTGCTGATATCAGGCAGCGTTTTCCGAAAATAATCCAGTTCTTGTTCTGCCCGTGCTGCAAATGCTTTTGCATCAATAAAATCACGAAACGATTCATCTCTTCCCCGAAGTGGTACTTGTTGTAAAAGTTGTTCGGAAATTTTCAGTAAAGAGCTATTTACCGTGCCGTAAAGTTGCAGGCTTCCATATAGGAAACGTGGTGTTTCCCTATCAGTTAACATCGTAAATTTTCGATCCAACTCAAGCTGCTGGTCGCGGAAAAGTTGCGCCAGAGTGGGATCCTCGATACGTTCAATTGGGATTTGAAAGAGTTTTCTCTTTGTTAGTGCAGGATCTAAAGTAAGGGGGCGATAAACAAACGATGGCGCTTTTTCAAAATGATTGCGTTTGAATGCTGACCACGCCGCATCATTATTAACGGGGCTAACCTGTAGCAGAAAATCAAAGCCATTATTAATTTCTGTAAGTTGCCGATCCACTTCCCAAACTGCTTTTACCATACTTCGACGACCCAGAGAATGATAGTTTTCTGGTCGAAAAGGGGTATTGTTTTGGGTAAACTCAAAAAAACTGTTTTGTAGCGCCAGGGTAAACCCCTTTTTCAGTTTACGGCGTAGTAATGGAAAATCCTGACCTGTTAATGTATTATGATAAATAGGGCTAACTTCAATGCCAAGAATGTGGCACCCGAGTTTATTCGCTTCTGATGTGGAAATTAACGCCGGCAAACCGGGCGGCGCTATTTTTGAAACAGTAACAATCTCTACATCTGACTTTTCTTTACGTAATTTAATGTTTCTTAATGATTGCTTAAGGGTTTCAATAGTTGATGAAATTTCAGTTTTTTTTGTTCTGAGAATTTTAAAAACACCATTATAAGTCTGGTCTTCTTCTGCCAGATTTTTATCCTCTGAAATCCACACTTCAATAATTAAAAATGAACCAAAGCATTCTTTTAAAGTGGAAGCAATACTTTTAACCAGCAACGACAATTGTTTGTGCTGATTCCGATTTTTAGGTGCAGTTAAATAGGATGCTTCACCGGTGATCAAACCCTCAGATAAGGAATTTTCGTCAACTTCACGTCGCCGGTAGATACAAAGAAAAGGCAGTTGCCGATCTATATGAATACGCCCCCATTCGGGCAACGACCGCCGAACCTGTTTATTATCACTTAACCTTGCGCAGACTACCTTAATGAAATGATCTGAAATTGTTTTAATCTCTGATTTTAACATTTAGTCCTATCTTTTTTAATTCTTCAATCACTCCAGGAATGGTTGATTGCAAAGATGCCAAAATATTTTCTAATTGTTGAAAGTCAGGCTTTCCTGACCATTCGTTCATAAAAAACTTTTTAAATTCAACTGAAATAGAACAGGCCGATTCAGGAAATGCCTGGTGAATCCATCTTGAGAATTGTCCACCTTTAAATTTAACATTTTCTCTGACATCAAGATGCCTGTTGTTAAAATTGAAACCGCGTAAGTCGGTTATAAAACGATCCACGAGGGGCGCCCATTTTGTACGATCCATTGTTCCTGTGCCTATGTTGACTTCCGGATTTTCATCCGGATTGGCGGGTGAGCCATTTGGTCCCTCTCTTCTATGGTTGTATGAATGCAGGTCAAAAACAACAAAATGGCCGAATTGTTTTTTCAATTTACTAAATATTCGGTGAGCATCCTTGTAGAAGGAATCATATTCTGCCAGAGAGCGGGCCACCAATTCCTGAGAAGGTTCGGCTTTCCAAACCTCCAACCCCCAGGCATCTTCCGGTTTTTGGTACACTGCTTTTCCCCGGGGACGGTTTAAATCCACCTCAAAACGTGATTGGAGTCCAATGATTTGTATGTCTCCTATTGCAGTCCAATGCCCAGTGAAAGGGTCTTCCTCTCTTAACCGTTCATCTTCATTTAGTTCCATTATTTCTGCTACTTCTTTTCGTAGCAGATGGCCATCGTGGATAGCAGTAGCTACCAGCGGGCCGCTTTTCCTGAATATTTCCCGAATTATTTTTTGATCCATATAATTCCTTTCATTTATAGTTATTCTCAACATTCAGGGGTGACTGTATATTTTAAAAATATACGTGCGCCAACTGTGACCCGGAAGGCATGTAAAGATTTCGGGTACAAGGCTGTTTCTCAAAAAACCAGAACAGGAAGATTAAGTGCAGATTACTTCTTACTTATATCGTATACCATCAATGAGCCCCCATGCCGGATATAGAGTTTTCCGTCGGTAATCACAGGATGTGCCCAGTGCTGGGCTTCGCCATAAGGGACCTCAAAGGAACTTACTTTCGTGAATCCGTCTGCTGTGGGTTTTACCAGAGCCATTTCGCCAACGTCGCTATAACAATATAGCATTCCATCAGCCCAGATAGTGGTACCTCTTCCCATCATTTTTTCACCATGGATGTCATCTCCTGTTTTCCAGTCGACACAATACCACCCCTTATTCGAATCATCTGATCCATAAATTCTATCGCCAAGCACTACAAAACCACCCATCCGGTTATCGATTGAGCTGTTGCGCCACATCTCCTGTTTGGCTGAACCATCGGCTGCCAGTTTCAGTTGGACTCCTCCCTGGCCATACCCTGAAACGCAATATAGATAACCATCCTGGAAATAGGGGGTATTTGCATGAACCGACCATTTATTAGGTTGGGGGTGCGACCAGAGCAGTTTTCCGGTTGTAGCGTCAATGCCGAGGATGGAACTGGCTGTTTGTGTCACAAAAAGTTTTCGATTAGGGAGTTCTACCAGGAGTGGAGAACAATAGGCACTCACCTCTCCATTTCCGGGGCATGACCAGATCAGGTTACCATTGTTCCGGTCAATCGCAATAACGTTATTAATTGTACCACCCGGCGTACAGAAGAGCATATCTCCATCGATCAGCAGGTTCTCTGTTACGCCCCATTTGTTGTTTTGTCCATCGTAATCTGTAAAAAGATCAATCTCCCAGATCATCTTCCCATCGTTGGCATCCATGCAGAAAAGTTTGCCGAAAGCTGTCTCCATATAGAGTTTTCCCTTCACATATAGTGGCGTACTGCGTGTTCCCGGCCAGCTCTCCACCCAATCGGGGCCATATGGAACTTTCCAGAGAAGTTTTCCATCTGGTGAGAAACAGAAGATGTACCCGGTATCTCCCTCGGTTCCGCCAGTGTATATCTTATCGTCCAGAACCACCGCAGAGGCGTGCCCCGGTCCCAGGTCATCAACATGCCATAGAAGCTCAGGCCCTCCATCAGGCCAGTTTTTCAATAGGTCGGTAGCAGGGTATTTCCCATCACGGTCAGGACCACGCCACTGGACAATCTCCTGGGAGATCATCAGGTTGTTCATTAAAAGGGAGAGGCCAAAAAGAATTAATGCTCGTTTTACCATAAGACAACATGTTAATAGTTAAAGAAATCGTCTGACTTCATTTTTATACGTGATCCATTCCGCTTTAAACCGGTTTAAAAGAAACTTCTCTTCCCCGAGGGTAATGATAATGTGTGATCCTATGCAATAGATTGTAACCAGAATATTGACCAGGGCCGGAAAGTAAATCGCAGAGGCAATGTTAATCATAAACAGCGCAACATATAATGGATTTCGGCTATACCTGAACAGGCCAGTAGTGACTAACCTGGTTTGCTGATCTGACAGGCCATAACTCAGGGAGGTCCCCAACTGAAAAAAGGAGACCACAAGGAGGATTGATGCGGGAAGTACCATGCCAACACCCAGCCACGCTTGCCATTCCGGTACGTGAATGCCTCCAAATGATGGAACAATCGCCTTGCAAAGAAAAAATCCGATGCTGAAAAAGATAGATAATTTGCCTGTGTAGAAGAGAAGTGGGTTAGTCGATGGCTTACCGAGGAGATTCCCTCCGCGGATGGATATCATAATAACTATACAAATTAATCCAACCCCGGTCCCTGAAAGGGCAATGATGACCAATAAATTCTGAAGTGGGAGCATCTGGATGCGTGTCTGTTAGTTCTTTGAGAAAATAGATAAGTTTACTGCATATCCCACATCGAAGCCAATCGATATGGTTTTTCCAACGACATAATTATCCCTCAATACATCACTCAATCCCTGGAAGTAATTAATTTTAGCAAAAAGGGAGCCCGGCCCTAATTTATAGGTAGCGCCAGCTTCGACCGCAATAGAAAAATCGATGGTGTTGAACCGGGCAAAAGGAGTCATGGAATTCTCGGCCCGATAGGGAGCTTGCTCAGCGATATTCATGTATCCGATAGCAAAATCGACTTTGGGGCCGACGCCGGCAAAGATCCCGAACTTACTGTCCCGGAACTGGTAGTGATATTTCAGCAGGAGTGACCATCCGATATAATGCTGATTGGCTTTATAGGAATAGAAATCATTCAGGGTATCGGTGAAGCTGATGTTTGTCATGCCCATCTGCTGGTAATGCATTCCGGTTGAGAGGTAAAACCGGTTTCCAATATCAATGTTGATATTGAAGGCTGTATGAAATGAGCTCCTGTTGGGATTAATTGAGACATAATCGAGAAAATAATAGTTATTCGTGGGCCGCTTGTATTCTGCCACACTAGTATGTGTAAAAAGGTAACCAGCTGCCAGGCTAAAGCTATTCTGCCCCTGAAGTGTTCCCAACGAACAAACCAAAATGATTACAACCAGTAATTTTTTCATCTCTTCATATTTTAAAATCTGCATACAAAAATAGTACTTTTTATGTATCCGCGGTGATTGTCGTTTCGTGATGTAAGCTGAAATTGTTAATTTTATCACATTAATCATTGGTTTATGAAAATCGGTGTTGTTTCTGATATACATGAAGATGTAAACTCTCTCACAAGGGTATTGCGGATTTTGGAGAATGAGAATTGTGACCAGGTGATCTCCCTGGGGGATATTGTTGGATATGACGACGGTTACTATGGGGCAAGCAGGATCCAGGATGCAAATGAATGCATCAGGTTGGTGAAAGAGAACTGCTCGCTATCGCTTATTGGGAACCACGATCTTTTTGCCATTAAAAAAATCCCGGAATACAACGCCCGGTTTGATTATCCTGCTCACTGGTATTCTTTACCTTTGGAGGAGAGACGAAGGATCGGACAGGGAAAGCTCTGGGATTATTCTGTTGCTGAAGATCAAATCAAGCTTTCAGATGTTTCCCGGGAGTACCTCTCGGGACTTCCTGAGTTTATCATCGCAGAGTTTAGTGGAATTCGGTTTCTTTTGTCTCATCATATCTATCCCGATATGAATGGCTCCTTAAGAAACATGCCGATATGGCCATCTGACATCTGGCAACACATGAAGTGGATGAAACGGCACAACTGCCAGGCTTCCATAACCGGCCATACACATGTGGAGGGAACATTAACCGGAAACTGGTTCCACCTTCATACTACCATGGAAACCAGTTTTTTCATAGGCACCCGACGAAACTGGATGACCTGTTTGCCTGTCACGCAGGGAGGTGTATCATCCGGATATATGATTTTAATTCCTGAAACAGGCCAGGTTTATATTCAACACATTTAAGCAGCCCTCAAGCCATGATACGACACCTTTTATTCCGCTGGAGATTTGTTTTACGAATCATCTTTCCTGTTTTGGCAGCTATCACCCTCTTTGTCATTGCGTTCTATGTGGTTATTCTTCCTGCCTATGAGCGCAGCATCATGGAGCGTAAAGCAGAAATGATCCGTGAATTGACAAACTCAGCATGGAGTGTGCTTCAAAAATATCACCAGGATCAAGCGGACGGGACTCTAACGCAAGAGGCTGCTCAGGCAGAAGCTACTTCACGGATCGAATACCTTCGCTACGGAAGTGAAGGAAAAGATTATTTCTGGATTACCAACCTTCACCCTGTGATGGTCATGCACCCTTACCGGAAAGATCTGAACGGGGAAGAGCTTACCCGGGTTGAAGATCCAACGGGTAAAAGGTTGTTTGTTGAGATGGTCGATTCGGCCCTGAATTCTGAAAAAGGAGAAGGATTTGTTGAGTATATGTGGCAATGGAAAGATGACTCGACCCAGATCGTACCGAAACTCTCCTTTGTAAGGCTTTTCAAACCCTGGGGGTGGGTAATTGGGACAGGGATATACCTGGAGGATGTCAGAGAAGAGATCGCCAAGCTAGAGCAGGGGCTGCTGTCGCTTGTCCTGGCGATCACACTGATTCTCACTGTATTAATGGGGATTGTAGCCCTTCAAAGTTTTCGGATTGAGCAGAAAAGACTGAAAGCCGAGATGGAAATCAAGCGATCGGAAGAGAAGTATAAAACCCTTGTTGCGGCCTCTACTGACGGAACTCTGATGCTTTTAGAGGGAGAAGTTGTTTATGCCAATAAAATTCTCCAGGACCTCACCGGCTTCACGGAGCAGGAAATGGTAGAGAAGGGACTCGCAGCTCTCTTCCCACAGCCTGACCTGGGAAATATCATCGAAACGATGGAGGCAACTACAATTGAATCCGGAAAGGCCGGTAATGTGGAGATTCCTCTGGTGACAAAATCGGGAGATCTCCATGAGGTGGAGTTGATTATCTCATTGATGCCTTTGGGTAACGACTTCGTTCATGTTGTTCAGTTGAAGCCTTTAAGTGAAGATAAACGCAAGATCCGTTTGCAGGAGAACCTCAACACCGACCTTCAAACATCTATTCTTTTTATGAGTCAGCCCGTCAGCCAGTTTCCCCGAAACCTATTGCATTGTGATCTCAACCAATCAATCAGGAACGCTGCCATAGCTATGACCGAAAAAGGCTGCGACGCTATTTTAATCTGTTCGGAACAGGGAGAGCCCGCCGGAATCGTGACAGATGAGGATATCCGCAAGCGAGGTATCGCTGAAGGGATTTCCCCGGATCAACCGGTTTCAAGGATCATGAGTTCTCCCCTGGTAACGATTTCTGAGAAGGGGATGCTTTACGAAGCCATCTCCCTCATGCAGCAAGGCGGAATCAGCCATCTCGGTGTGCGAAATCAAGAGGGGGCGATTGTGAGTATCGCCAGCAACGAGGATTTACTTCAGGTACATCAATATTCTGTTTCAATGATCAAACAACAGATTGAAAAGGCAGAAACCCGGGAGGTTGCTGTTGGGATTGGAAAAAGGATCCCGGAGCTTACTGCAACCCTTCTTCAGGCCGGGTCTGATGCGAACAATCTCGTTCGTTTTACTGCAACTCTTTTTGATGCTTTGATTCAGAAGTTCATTCAACTGGCTCTGATCCAACTTGGAGCCGCACCTGTCTCATTTGCTTTTATCGTTCTTGGTAGTGCCGGGAGAGAGGAGCAAACATTGGCTACTGATCAGGATAACGCCATCATCTTTGAGGATATAGAGCCGGGCCGGATGGAGGAGGTGCAGGCATGGTTTCTCAAGCTCGGGAACATGGTTAGCGACTGGTTACATGAAGCAGGGTACCCATATTGCCAGGGGAAAATCATGGCCAGTAATCCGCAATGGTGCCAACCAGTCAGCCAGTGGAAGCAATACTTCACCACCTGGATTTCCTCTTCTGAGCCTCAGGATCTGTTAGATGTTAATATCTTTTTTGATTTTCGTCCGGTTTTTGGTGAAAATTCTCTTTGCCGCGCCCTGCATCAGCACATCCGGGCTGTCGTTAACAACAACCCGGCTTTTTTCATATTTATGACCGGGAACATTCAGAATCTCAAGCCTCCACTCGGACTATTTGGAAATATTATTCTGGGATCTTCTAAGACAAAACCAGAGACATTTGATATCAAGATGGCGATGCTGCCATTGGTGGATATGGTACGAATCTATACCTTGAAAGAGGGGATCAGGGAGACAAGTACATTGAGCAGATTATATAAGTTATATCAATGCGGGACCTTCAATGACAAACAGTTTGAAGCACGAACAGAAGCCTATAAACTCCTGATGTTAATGCGTTTCAAACACCAGGTTGAACAACTTACCACCGGGGTCCTACCCGACAACTATATCAATCCCGAATCCATTTCAACTGTTGAACAGGCGATGTTAAAAAAGATCTTCGGTCAGATCTCAGATTTCATCAGTAAACTAGTCATGGACTTTAAAGGAGTGATGATGGAATAAGAGGGATGGTCAGAACTGTTTACTTTTTAACAGCTGAGGCCATTTCTCTGTTTGTCAAAGCAAAATTAATTAATATCTTTGGGACCTAAATAAAACCACAAAAAGGAGGAAATATGCTTCATGAACCAGCAGTACCGGTCGAAAAGGACCATGCCATCGCAAAAAAAACAAAACTGGGTGTAATTATGTTTTTCGTTTACACTCTGATTTATGCAGGTTTTGTTGTTATTGGTTTAACTGATCCCGAATTAATGGGATTAGAGGTGATAGGCGGGCAAAATCTGGCTATCATTTATGGATTTGGCCTGATCATTCTTGCAATAGTAATGGGTTTTATCTACAATTATTTTTGCACCAGGTTTGAGGACAAAATGAACAATAACTCAACTACCTAAAACCAAAGATTATGATATACGAAGTCTCAAATCTTGCTATTATAATTTTTGTAATTATAGTTGCTTTCGTACTAGGATTATCCTTTTACTTCGCGCGAAAAACAAAATCGTCAAAAAGTTATTATGCCGCAGGTGGAACGATCCATTGGGGGGTGAATGGAATTGCCTTTGCAGGCGATTATTTGTCGGCCGCCTCCTTCCTGGGAATTTGTGGCATGATCGCATTCTCCGGATATGACGGATTTCTCTATTCTATTGGATTTCTGGCTGGCTGGGTAGTTGCATTGTTTCTGGTTGCTGAACCTTTAAAGCGACTTGGAAAATACACATTTGCAGACGCGCTGGATGCAAAATTCAATTCACAGTCTATCAAACTTGCAGCGTCCATAAGTACCCTTGTTGTTTCAATCTTTTACCTGATTCCCCAGATGGTTGGAGCCGGCGACCTGGTGGTCCCGTTGCTTGGATTACCACACTGGATGGGTGTTGTTATTGTTGGTTCAATCGTTATTTTTATCGTTGCCACTGCCGGTATGACATCCACCACATATGTACAGTTTATTAAAGGAGGGTTGCTTGTTATATTTTCTACTGTTCTTACCATTTATGTGTTACAGCACGGCTTGACCCTTACTCCGGAAAACTATCATAAATTCGCTGAAGTAGAGGCAGTTGTAACCAATGATACCATTGTCACCATTCCTGATTCCAGCTATCACGTTGAATCCACGGTTGTGGCTGGTAAGATGATTTTTGTGAAACTTAACACAGATGAGTATTCTCCCTGGTTTAAAGTAAATACGACCGACGGCCACACCCTGCTTGAAGAGGTGCTCTCCACAACTGTTACTTCAAACGGCGAGAAATTATTTAACGGCTCGCCACAATCAGCTGGAAAATTCTTCCAGGTTGGTCATTTGAGTAAAATAATTGTTGATGGGAAAGAGGTTGACAAAACCGGTCCTGTTGGTCCGTTTGAATTTATTAAAACGCTGGAGAACAGTGAAGTTGTTCGTTTCACCAAAAAGTCATTTACTGACGGAGAAGATCATGTGACCGTTTGGTATCAAAATCTTACCTCTGGAAAAGCTGTTATGGAGCCAGGCCTTAAATACAAATTATCCAAGGCTTCTGGCGCTACTACTTGGGATAAACTGAACTTTTTATCCCTGATGCTTGCGCTCTTCCTGGGCACATCGGCCTTACCGCACATCCTGATCAGATACTATACAGTACCCAACCAGCGTGCTGCCCGGAAATCTACCATCGTTGCAATCGCCGCCATCGGATTTTTCTATATGCTGACTCTCTTCATGGGTCTTGGCGCCATGGTTAATGGTGTGCTGGATGTGGAGAGCAGCAACATGTCGGGGCCACTTCTGGCCAAGGCGTTTGGTGTGAGTTTGTTTGCTATCATCTCAGCTATTGCTTTTGCCACTGTGCTTGGTACCGTTAGCGGACTTATCATTGCCTCTTCAGGCGCCATTGCCCATGACTTTATCGACAATTACCTTAAGGTTCCGATGACGGATAAAGGCAAAGTGCTGGCCGGAAAATATTCTGCGCTTGCAGTAGGCGTTTTTGCCATTATTCTGGGAATCTTATTTAAGGGGATGAATGTGTCGTTCCTTGTTGGCCTGGCCTTTGCAGTGGCTGCATCCGCAAACCTGCCCGCTATTTTATTCCTGCTTTTCTGGAGAAAAACAACAGCAAAGGGTATTGCATGGTCGGTGATTGTAGGTATCGTCTCTTCGATCGGTATCATCCTTTTCTCGCCATCCATGTGGGACAGGTATGGCCTGATAGCCAGCGATGCTCCAATTCCATTGGATAATCCAGGTATTATCTCAATTCCATTATCAGTGATAACGTTGGTTGTTATCTCTCTCTTAACTCAAAAAGATAACGCAACAAAAGATTTTGACAGATAACTCTTGGTAAAATCAATCCTCATAGGAGCTACCGGGTTAATAGGGAAGGCCCTGTTAAATCAACTAATATCCGGTAACCTTTCCAAGGAGATCGAAACGTGGATTCGAAAACCTTCCGGATTTGCTGATCCTCGATTTACTGAAATGGTTCTTGCTTTTGATGAGATCCAGAATATTCCACAAGCCAAAGCCGATCATCTCTTTTGTTGCCTTGGTACAACAATCCGAAAAGCAAAAACAAAGGAGGCCTTCCGGAAAGTAGATGAAACCTACGTTGTGAACCTCGCCAAACTTGCAGAGCGCTCGCGGATCAACTGTTTTCTGGTAGTCTCCTCCATTGGGGCTAACCCCATGGCCCGGAACTTATATTTACATACCAAAGGGGAGATGGAGCAACAGGTGAAAGCCTGCTCCATCCCCTCCATCTATATCCTGAGACCATCGATGTTGCTCGGCGACCGGGAAGAGAAACGATTTATGGAAGACATCGGAAAAATCATATCTAAACTGGTAAATCCCTTCCTGTTCGGTTCTCTGAGAAAATACCGGGCTATATATGCCGAAACGGTGGCCACCGCTATGATCAATTGCGCCCGTGAGTCCAACCCCGGAGTCCATGTATTGGAGTCGGATGAGATTCAACGAGTTGGCGAACAAATTAACTGGTGAACTTGTGAACTTGTGAACTGGTGAACTGGTGAACTGGTGAGTAATGTCATTGCGAGGAGCCGAAGCTGCGAGCTAAGTGAAGCAGGGAGTGACGCGGCAATTGCGAGTTTGCGGGTGAAATATTGGTTTCTGCTTCTTTATCCACTATATTTACATGCAATTATCTAATTTTAGATTGCATGAAACGTATGTACAAGGTTCTTTGCTGGATCTTTGGAATTCTACTGGGATTACTCCTGGCAATCCTGTTGCTCATCTCTCCTGTTGCACGGTATGTGGTTGAAAAAAACAGTAAATCCTGGATCGGGCGTACCGTGGAGATTGACAAGTTAGGAATAAACCTGCTCAATGGGCGAATAAATATCAGAGACCTTACATTGTTTGAGGCGGATCAGGATACTGTTTTCTTTCATGTTGACCAGATCCTGGTTAATCTCAACCTTTGGAAACTCTGGCAAGGGATCTATCACATTGAACAGCTCCATGTAGTGGATCCATCTGTCAGGATCATTCAAAAGGGAGATTCCCTTAATTTCTCGGATTTGATCATTCGGTTTTCTGTAAACAGTAATGCACATCCGATAGATACCCTGCCCGGAAAGCCCTTGAAATACATCCTTGAAGATCTCTCTGTCTCTGGTGGTTACATCCACTATACAAGTCGCGATTTTGAGGCAGACATCAACGTCGAAAAGATGACATTTGAGATTCCGGCAGTGAGCTGGGATGACCCTGAACTGGACCTTAGCTACAGCCTTTCACTGGCATCAGGAGGAGATGTGGCTGGTAGTTTTCATCTGAACCAACAAAGCCTGGATTATACTCAGCAGGTACAGGTTGACAGCCTTAAGATCGCCTTTATTCTTCCTTACCTCCAACCCTATCTGAAAGTCAAGCAACTTGATGCGACATGCCTGTTAGCCATGATCACCGCGGGGAATATCAATGATCCATACCGAACAGCGATGCAGGGCAAGGTAGATATCCGGCAATTTAATCTGATGGGATGGAAGGAGCAGAAAGAGCTCGCATTTGATCACTTCTCTATTGCTTTTGACTCAGTGAATACCATCAAGGGATTCGCAAAAATCGGAGATGTACTGCTCGATGGACTTTATTTGAAAGAGGACCGGTACGACAGTACCACTTTGTTCAAAAAACTCATCATCCGAAACTTTAACGGAGAGACACCGGATGGACGACCTCCTGATTCCACTTTTATCAAAGCCAGTAAATCAAATCCGATTATCCTGCTGGTTGATTACATCAAAGAGATGCAGAAGGAGGTAGTCATTGACTCTTTTTCTGCAAAACAAGTTCATATTACCAACGGTAGAATGGATTTTATTGATTATACCTTATTGAAGCCTGAAAATATTTACATTGAACAACTTACACTGTTAATTTCGGACATCAACTCCTCTAATTGTAACGCAAAAGGAACCTTTCATACAAAGGTGCAGACTACCGGTCAGATTGATGCTGAATTTTCATTTTGTCCCTTCAAACCCTATGATTTTGAGGCTACCTACCAGTTGAAAAATATTAACGTAATTCACTACAACGAATACTCGATCTTCTACACCGATTACCCCTTCAAAGAGGGTACGCTCTATTATAACGGATCCATTTCGTTGAAAAATGAACAGTTGAAGATGGATAATAACATCTTCATCAAAAAAATATACCTTGGTGAAAAGGTGGATAACGATGCAGGTATGCATTTACCTATGAAACTGATTCTTGCCATAATAAGAGACAAAGAGGGAAATGTTTTTCTAGAAATGCCGGTTTCCGGTAATTTGAAAGACCCGAAGGTGAATTACTGGACACTGATCAAACAGGCCCTTGGAAATTTTTTCCGTAAGATTTTTTCATCCCCATCCCGTCAGCTTGCCAAGGAATACGGCGAAGATGAGCAGTTTTTCAAAGACATTTGTTTCGATAAAGATCAATTAACTCTAACCGGACGACAAAAACACCAACTTGATAAACTGGCCCAGGTCCTGACGGATAAACCACAATTGGTTGTTGATTTTCAGCATCTTGTCTATCATGACTCTGTTGGTTATACTCCCTCCGACTCCATAAAGCATCAGACGGAAAGACGGAACCTTTTGCTCAAAAATTACCTGAGCCCTTATTTGAACGATCCGGAGAACCGTATCAATTTTTCCGTAAAAAATGAGCCGGCTCGTAAGGCCAACGATGATTCACCCTGTTACAGGCTGGTTTATTCTGTCATGAAATAAGAAGCTGGTGAGTTGGTGAGTTAAAAAAACAACTTCTAAAGTCCAATCTCCTCTGCTATTGGCAGCATCGATTCTATGGCTATGGCAGCAAACTCATGTAGCGGAATTCCGGTTTTTTCACATTCGAGGATGTTTTCCCGGCTAACTGAAGCAGCAAAGGACTTCGCTTTCATACGTTTGACCACTGATTTTGGCTTCACGCTGGATAATTTCTTGTCTGGATACACATATGTAGTGGCAAAAATCAGCCCCGTGATGGTCTCCCCGGCGGCAAGGGCATGCTGGAATTCTGTTGAACGCTCCTTCCCGGAAGAGCATTCGTTATGCATCCGGATGGCATCCAGGATCTCCGGATCTATATCAAAATCCTTCAGTAACACCTCCGTTTGGGTGCCGTGAACGGAGGGTTCAGCATTGGTCACTTCTACATCGAGATCATGCAATAAACCAGCCATCGCCCACTTCTCCTCATCACGTTCGAGTCTCCGGGCCATCCCCCGCATCACAGCCTCAGAAGCGAGAGAGTGTGCGATCATTTTGTCGTTTTTTATATGCGTGTGGAGTAACTCTAAGGCTTGTGGGCGGGAAAGTTGCATATAACTGGTGAATTGGTGAACTGGCGAACTGGTGAATTGGTGAACTGGTGAACTGGCGAACTGGCGAACTGGTGAGTTTTAAACAAATGTATAACCTTTTTGGGAAAAACCGATTAATGAAGAAAATTCACATGGAACAGAGAACAATTTCTTTTAATGAACAATTTAGAAACAGGACAAAGCATTATGCTATTAGTATTTGCAGGGCATTTTCAGATTTACCAAAAAAGGAGATCAATTGGATTATTTCAAAACAGGTCATTAGAAGTGCAACATCCGTTGCAGCTAATTTCCGTGCTGCAACCAGAGGCAGATCACATGCAGAGTATTATTCTAAACTTTGTATTGTTGTAGAAGAATCAGATGAAACACTTTTTTGGTTGGAAATGTCCTTAGAAACAAACGTTATCAATCAACAAACATATGAAGATATTTATTCTGAAGGCCAAGAATTACTTCAAGTCTTTTCGAAAACTAAAAAGCGACTAAAAGAAAATCCTAAAAAATAACTCGCCAATTCACCAGTTCACCAGTTCGCCAGTTCGCCATCTAAAACTGGACCTTGTAGCTAATATTCGGAATCACCAGAGCATCTTCTCTCGGGGTGATCGTTTTGTTCTGTGAATCGTAATGATATCCGTCGAACTCTGCTTGTCCGAGAGC
>CALCGJ010000149.1 GCA_937900965.1 uncultured Bacteroidota bacterium
GAAAGGAGGTACTCAATATGAAAATCGGGCATTGTGAGCGGATCTCCTCCGGATACAATCACATCCCGAACTTCCGGATGTTCTTCGATATACTGTAGTCCTGCTTCCCAGGCTTTGATGCCAACATGGCTCTTTTCCTTTGCTACCATATGGGTTCGGGTGCAGTACCGGCAGTAAGCCGAGCAGAACCCGGTTGCCAGGAACAAAACCCGGTCAGGATAACGGTGGACGATGTTTGGCACCGGGCTGTGGTGCTCTTCCGATAACGGATCAGGATTTTCTCCCTTTGAAGAGATCAGTTCGTTGAAAACAGGGATAAACGCTTTCCGCAGGGGGTGTTCCGGATCGTATCTATCGATCAGGCTCATGTAGTAGGGGGTGATCCGGAGAGGGAGCGCATTGATTTTTTTACCAATGACACTGATCTCGTTTTCGGTTAGTTTTACGAAACGCTGCAGCTGGGCAGTGCTTTTAATACTGTTTTTAACCTGCCAGTGCCAGCTGTTCCATTCCTTTTCCGGAATACCGGGAAAGAACCTGTCCATAAACGCCTTCGACCGTTCAGAGATGACGGTTTTTTCTTTCTCACTCCGCAGTGGAATGGCTACTGAATGAAGATGTCGGAAGGAAACGGATTGAACGGCTTTACCTGGAGGTTCATCATCGTCCTGATTCATTAGATCGCGGCCGATGCAGAGTTCATGCTCTTGTGTTTCCATTTTGTGTGTTGCCCATGAAAATTATGGTGCAAATAGATGAATTTTTTAATTAATTTAGATTCTGGTTTAAGAAAAAAAGTGCACAAAGATATGTTAATAAATAACACCTGATGAAACTTTTTTTTCACAGTTTTGGAACAGGGATTCCGTTTATTATTTTACACGGTCTTTTTGGCATCTCCGACAACTGGGTAACTCTTGGAAAAAGATTTGGGGAGAGGTTTCGCGTTATCGTGCCCGATCTTCGGAACCATGGACGGTCACCGCATAGTGATCTGTTTGATTTGCCTTCCATGGAGCAAGACATCCTGGAACTTATCGAGGAAGAGACTACCGGGGAGGTGATGCTGATGGGTCACTCCCTGGGAGGTCGGGTAGCTGTAAACCTGGCGTTACATAATCCGGAGTTGATCAGGAAGCTTGTGATCGTCGATATCAGCCTGCGCAAATATCCTCCCCAACGAGAGCATCTGGACCTTATTGAGGCGATGCATGCATTGGATCTGTCTCAGTCAGGAAGTAGAACTGAGATCGAGGAACATCTCAGGGAGAGGATCCCCAGTCTTAAGTTACGACGATTTTTGATGAAAAACCTCTATTGGAGTGATCGCAGACAACTTGGTTGGCGTCTCAACCTGCCCGTGATCAGTAAAAGGTTACCCGCCATTTTTGACGGAGGTTCCATCTACGGGGAATTCCCGGGACCAGCGTTATTTATCCGGGGTGAACGTTCGGATTATATCCTCGACAGTGATTTACCTGCTATTCATAAAAACTTCCCCGGAAGTACCGTCAGAACCATCGCTGGGGCCAGCCATTGGGTTCATGCCGATAATCCCGGGGAATTCTACCAGGTTGTCAGCTCCTTCCTGGAGTCTGATCAGTAACGTACAACTTTCAGGCTGGAGACGGCTGATTCGATCTTTATAATGATCGTATTGGTGCCTTCGGGATAATCTTTCGTTTGATAGATCCCATCACCTTTTTTATTAAATCCCTTGAAGTCGCGGCTCACAAGTACCGACTCAGAGTGGATCTCACAGGCAGATTCTTTTGGGATCTTCACCTCAAGAGAGGCAGCCCCGGCACTAAAAGTGAGATAGGTTTGCGGTTGAAGTGTCCCCAGCCTGATCTCCACAGAAGCAGCGCCTGCTTCAATCCTGGCTGTGTCAATCATAAAATCACTGAGGTCCATGTCAACAGAGGCTGCCCCTATATCGAAATCGAGATCCCAGATTAAACCGGGATTCAACTTGATATCAACGGTATTTTTCTTGACTCTTCTCACCTTCCGGTTCTTCTCCAGGCTGATATGTATGACTGTTTTTCCATCAACCTCCCTGGTTGTCATGGAATAGTCACCAATATCTCCCTCTTTTTTAAACGAGAGCATCTCAGACGTTTCGCCATCGATTGAGAATTTGCCAGCTGCTGCATCCATCTTCAATACAGACTTTTGTGATGCTGAGTCCATAGGTACCGACAGCAACTGGGTGCTGTAGGCAAAGGTTCTTTTACCGTCCGTATCATCTTCGTCCCAATCATCTGTCCATGACCAGTCGTGGTCCTGGATTGAGAAAGACCATCGGGGTTCAGTGATCTGATTAAAGAATATAAAGGATAGGCCAATAAAAGCGATTACCAGGATAAATTTCAAAACATCTTTGATCGGGAGGATTGAAATTCCCCAGAAGATGAAAATAAGAGGCCAGAGGCGCCAGATGCTTACCCAGTGGAAATCGAGCCAGCCGAAATTGCTGAAGAGGAACATGAGCCCGATCGCAATGAGGATCAGTGCCCAAAAAAGATTACGAAATTTCATGATTTATCTGTTTAGTCTTGTTTTTTTGACGGCCTGCCATAGGCATTGAAAAGCAGGGCTACGCCGATAACTATAAGTATAACAGGCCAGAGATCTCCGAAATCAACTCGGGGAATAAACTGGTCGACCAGGAAAATTGCTCCAAGTGTTATCAGGACCAATCCTCCTATGAGGCTCCCTTTTTGTTTGGATTCCTGGGTAGGTTTGTTTGGTGTTTCTTTTGATTCCATAGTTGTCGAATTATGTGTTTGATTGTTTTCCCCGGGACCCTCAGGTGTGACGATCCAAAGGATAATGTAAATAAGTACGGCGCCACCTCCGACAATGGCAAAGATCACGAAGAGTAATCTAACCAGTAACGGATCCAGTTTGAAATAGTTGGCAAGCCCGGAAGCTACGCCACCGATAACTCTGTCGGTTGAGCTTCTGTAAAGACGTCTTGGTTCCATAGTTTGACGGATTTAATTTGTGCATCGAAAGTACAGTATATCGGAATCGGCAGCAATCTCTCTCCGTTTAGTGCCGGTATTCTCCCGATTAATCGGGGGATTTAATCGTTCAGCACTTCACTCTCCTCTTCCTGATCCAGTTGTTTCCGGGTATGGATTCTGGAGGAGATGTTCACGCTGAATTCAAAAAGCAGGTAAAGAGGGACCGCTACAATGAGCTGTGAAAAGATGTCGGGACTTGGTGTGATAATACCGGCGATGATGAGGATGGCTATCAGGGTATGTTTACGGTATTTTTTAAGGTGGGAAGGAGTTAGAATTCCAGCTTTGGTAAGAAAGACCACTACAATAGGCAGCTCAAACAGCAATCCCATCAGGAGAGTCATCATGGTGATTGCACTGGTATAGGATGAAAGTGCGATCTGGTTCGTCACCATTTCACTCACCTGGTATCCTCCCAGAAAGTTGACCATCAGTGGAACCACAATGAAATAGGAGAAGAGAATACCGGTTAAAAAGAGGACGGAGATGATCAGGACACCTCCACGCGTATGGCTTTTCTCCTCATCGGTGAGGCCCGGTTTGATGAAACGCCAGAATTGGTATACGACAAAAGGCATGGCCACAATCAACCCCGCAACAAATGAGATGGTCATGTGCGCCATAAACTGGCCGGCCAGGTTGATATTGATGATTTGAAATGAGGAGGGGTCTATGCATAGCGTAGGCATGGCAACCCAATCTGCCAGCTTGCACAGGACCCTATAGGATATGAAACTCTTCTCTTTGGGCGCCAGGAGAATGTGATCAAAGAGGATCTCTTTGAAGATAAATGCAACGATCCCACAAACTGCAATAGCTACAACGCTCCATATGAGAGTGCTCCGGAGTTCATCCAGGTGTTCCCAGAAAGTCATTTCGCGGACATCCTTTTGTTTACTCATTTGTTAAAAGGTTATGGGGGCATGAGGTCATGCTGTCATCCAGTTATCCAGTCATCCAGTCATCCAGTCATCCAGTCATCCAGTCATCCAGTTATCCAGTTATCCAGTTATCCAGTTATCCAGTATCCGGGATCAAAATTAAACATTTCGGGAAATAAATCTATAACTTTGATGTCTCAATAAACCCTGCATGGCCACTCTCATCGTTTATATGACCTCTCACGGTTGTGTTGAAAAAGCTGCGTGGATGATCCGCGACTTACTGCCTGATGAGGTGACTCTTGTAAATTTGGAGAATCCGGAACCTCCTCCCATGGAACAGTTTGACACGGTAATCATTGGAGGCTCGATCCGGATAGGGAGCATCCAGAAGAGGATCCGCAAATTCTGCGAAAAAAACATGGATCTGCTTCTTACAAAGAGGACAGGGCTTTTCATTTGCTGCATGTTTGAAGGAGATACCGCTATTGCACAGTTACATGAAGCCTATCCGGAAGCCCTGAGAAAGCATGCAACAGCTTTCGGCCTTTTTGGAGGGGAACTTGAGTTTGAAAAGATGAATGCCTTTGAACGGATGATCATCAGGCAGGTGGCGAACATCTCGGTGGATGTCTCAAAATTCAACGAAAAGGCGGTGAGGAAGTTTGCTGAAAGGTTCCGCGATGCTGGATTCTAGTTTCGGGTTTCAAGTTTCAAGTTTGGCTTCGACGAGCTCCGCTTCGCTCCGGTTCAGGTTTCAGGTTTTTACCACATTAGACACAATAGATCACAATAGTCCTACTGTGTCCTATGTGCCTATTGTGGTTCATCCCTGATCTCTTTTGTAACGGAGCGAACGTTGCTACAAACGGTGAGACAGAATTTCATCATATGATGATGGATATGATACCTGATGCCAATGGATCCACAATCAGTCTGGTAGATCGTGTACCTTTCACATGGAGCCAAATGGTGGACCTGGCAGGGACCAATGTTGAGGAGTGGGATGATCTGGGAGTGATCGTTATGATCCGGGATCCTGGTAAAATCAATAGAAGATTTCAATGTCCCTGCATTTAATATCCCGGATGTTTCCAACGGAGTTTATATGCTTCGCGTTGAGAAAGAGAATGGAACCGTGGTTCAGAAGAAGATTGTTGTTGTTAAATAACCTTTTGGCCATTAATAATAGTAGGGGCGACCTGCCAGGTCGCCCCTACTGTTATTAAACGATCGCCCCGGTTGTATGATTCCGGGATGCCAGATTAATTTACCTTAAACCTTGAACGTTGTATCTTGAACCTTAGGTAAATATAATTTGCGTTTGCAGGCCACCACACTTTTCGTAGAATTCACCAATAGTGAGTACGGCTTTTACGCCATCCCAGAGATCAGTTTTCTCCAGTTTAAACATATCCATGGCCAGCTTGCACGCATAAATCTCACCGCCACCGGCTTCGATCATCTCAAGGAATTCTGATACAGGTGGAATATCCAGTTTTTCCATCTGGCTCCGCATCATGGCCGAAACACCGATTTCCACTCCGGGAAGTGTGCCAAGCAGGGTTGGGAAGGGCAGACCTCCAGGCATGCGCATTGCAGGATTGCCTACGGTGCCGGTCTTCAGGCTGTTCATAAATTTTTTGGTAATGCCATCCAGACCGAAGAAGGTGAAAAAGACGTTGGTCTCTATTCCTTCCATTACGGCACCATTGGC
Source organism: uncultured Bacteroidota bacterium (assembly GCA_937900965.1). GTDB lineage: Bacteria > Bacteroidota > Bacteroidia > Bacteroidales > FEN-979 > QYOJ01. The sequence goes on from CALCGJ010000149.1 coordinate 5,631, forward strand.
CATCACCAGGGTAGCATAAACATCTTCAATGGTGCCTTTGGCACAGATGATGCATACTTTTTTCAGGGGGTGTTCTTCTTTTTGCATTTTTTCTTTTTTTTAGGAGAGACGGCATAAATGCCGTCTGTACAGCCGCCATTAATGGCGGCTCCGGTTTTCTATACGCAGGATGCCGGCTTCGGAATCCCGGCTATTTTAGCTGCTTTTTTCATTGGGGCGCCAGGAAAAAGTTGATAAAACCCTTTGATGTCGATGATCCCTGAGTTCCCGACAGAACGGATCGTGATGTTTTCTCCTTTGGATTGTTTGTCGCGAAGAAATTCACAGACAGCCAGGTGTTTATCTGTAAGATCAATGTTCTCTTCGGTTGCAATCTCTTTTGCGATCTCTTTTGTCCACTGTGTGGAATCGGTCATATATCCCTCTTCATTTACATCTACAGTAGTACCTGCAAAAACTTTTTGTGACATAACAAATTCGATTTTAGATTTACGATGTACGATTAATGATTTTAATTGTATTTGTGAAATGAATCACAAAGGTAATAATAAAAACTTTAATATCTATATACTTAGGTATATTATTTTTTATTAATAGCTTCCAGAAGTCTTAATGAATAACTGAGAGATTTTCTAACCTCTTTTGAACGCATCTGTTTAAATAGTTGCCAGAACGATTTGTCATCCATCCGGTCATCCATCTTCACATCTGCCACAGCCTGTGAGAGCCGAACCATGGCATCTACAGTCTCTTTGTCAGTCAGGTTTTTAAAGATAGTCATAAAGCTGTCGATATATCCTTTTTCATCCAGCTCATTCATCTTCTGTATCACATCCAGTCCAACCTGGCGAACGATAGGGGTTAGATCCAGCGCAAGATCCTTGGCACTCTCCATCAGTTCGATCATTTCGCCAAAAGTTCCCAGGTTCCGGATGAGTTTGATCATCAGGCACTGTATGCCACAGGGATCAATTTCAACTCCGGCTTTGTCGAGTGCCACAACTGTGCTGTTGAATGCATCCTTGGAAATAATGGAGAGGTCACTCATCAGGTCATCCAACTCTTCCCGTTTACGATGCTGGATCTCTACGAATTCCAGAACTCTGTCCATTTTGCGGTTGAGCTCATCGATCTGTTCCTGCATATTTTTTTCTTCCATAATCCTGAGGTTTTAGAGCTTCTTGCCAGCCATAGTCATCTTCGTATCGATAGGCATCTCTTTTCCCTTCAGCAGGATATGCCAGTAAATCCACCGAAACAACAATTTTCCGTAGTGGTTCATCCGTGTCTCCTGGAGTAATCCAAATGGTCCGATACCGGGGAGCGGAAACAAACCGGGAAGCGGTTCCGTATCGTAATTGAAATCGATCAGCGCTCCTTTTCCGAACCCTGTTTCAATGTAGCAGTTTGAATGCCCGTCGTAAGAGGCGGTGTATGGCCGGCTTTCGATAGCACAAAGCAGGTTTTCTGTCAGGATATCGGCCTGGAAGTGCACGACCGAACCGGCTTTGGATGTGGGGAAATTGCCCGCATCACCAATCACAAACACATTTTTGTAATCTACTGATTGGAGGGTGTGCTTATCAGCCTTCACAAAGCCCATGTCATCACCCAAACCACTCGACTCAATTACTTCATCCCCTTTGTGAACAGGAATTGTGATCAACACATCAAAAGGCACTTCCCGTTCATCATAAGAGACGAGTTTTTTGCCCTCGGTGTCTATCCTTTCCAGGTAAAAATCAGGGATAATATGAATATTCTTTTCCTCCAGCAGAGCTCCGAGCACTTTGGCGGCACGTGGCTTGGTGAATGCACCCGACATTGGGGTTACATAGGAGATGTTTACTTTGTTACGAAGGCCCCGTTCTACGAAGAAGGCATCAGCAAAAAAGACAAACTCCAGGGGAGCAACCGGACACTTGATCGGCATATCGGCAATGTTCAGAACCAGTTCACCTCCCTGCCATGTTTTGAAGAAATTGGCCAGGGCAATAGCACCTTCCGGTGTATAAAAATCAAAGATGCTCTTCTTCCAAAGAGGACCAGTAAGGCCAGGTGTCTCTTCAGGAACAATCCGGGTCCCGGTAGCAATAATCAGGTAGTCGTACCTAAGTACCACTCCATCAGCCAGAACTACCTGGTTATTTTCCGGTTCAATCCGGTCGATCAGCTGAACAATGAAATTGACACCATTGGGAATGAAATTATTCTTTGGTTTCACTACATCTTGTTTTTTATAGTGACCAAATGGCAGGAAAAGAAAGCCTGGCTGATAGAAATGGGTCTTTTCTTTGTCTACTACTGTGATTTCCCATTCTTCGCGTTCTAACTCATGCCTCATTTTGTTGGCCATGATGGTACCTCCGGTACCACCTCCTAAAATTAAAAGCTTTTTCATCTGGTAATAATTTGAATTTAACGGTCAGATTCCTGCCTGTTGAGAGGCATAAAACATCGACAAAATTACATATAAATATAGCACGATGTATATGTTCGTACAAATTTAGAATAAATTTATATAACCAGCAAAACAGGATGTTAGAAAATTCACAGAAGCAGGAAGCCTATTGGGGATCAGGGCTACTTATGCGATTGATTATCCGGCGGGTTCAGAGGGAGGAGTTTTTTTTTCAGGAGCAGATTTTTTTTCGGAGCCATATTTGTCTGATGAAATATCTTTCAGCTCCTCCTCAACACCTGCTGTGCCATCTTTGAAACTTTTTATCCCCTTTCCGATACCTCTCATCAGTTCCGGGATTTTCTTGCCGCCAAACAACAAAAGCACGACAAGTACAATCAGAATGATCTCAGTAGTGCCCAGTCCAAATATAAGAAACATGTTACCGTACATGATGTCCTCCTTGTTTGATTTGAGACAAAGGTAATAAAAGAGTTGCAATTTCTGCTGCAAGGAATAAAATCATTTTACCCGGGCTGATTATTTATAAACAGACAACTGTCTCCATAGCTCAGAAACCGAAATCCGTTTTCGAGTGAATAGTGATAGATATCTTTCCAGGAGTTTCCAAGGTAAGCAGCGATCAGGAGAAGTAAGGTGCTTCGGGGCTGATGAAAGTTAGTGATCATGCCATGAATAAGACGGAATTTGTATCCGGGCATGATTAACAGCTTCGTAGCAGCAGGAAGTACTGATACTCCCGATCGTTCCATTGTCTGTAGCAAAGCTTCGAGGGCTGCTTTTGGAGGTATCATCTTGTCACCGGATAGATGGTACGGTTCCCATTGTCCAATCTCAGCATGATTCAGATCTGGAATAGAGAGTTGCTTTACACCCAGCCAGTAAAGGCTTTCAAGGGTTCTTACAGAAGTTGTCCCAACCGCAATCACCGGTTTATGGAGGTGATGTAAAAGATGCCGGATAGTTTCAGCCTGAACGATAATTTGTTCCTGGTGCATCACATGTGTTGACAGATCAGGAGAGTTAACAGGCTTGAAGGTGCCTAATCCAACATGCAGGGTTACCTGTTCCCGCAAAATATCTTTGGATCTGAGGGTCTCCATCACCGCAGGTGTAAAATGAAGCCCGGCTGTGGGAGCTGCAACAGAGCCCTCCTCTTGTGCATAAATGGTCTGATAACGTAATGTGTC
>CALCGJ010000150.1 GCA_937900965.1 uncultured Bacteroidota bacterium
GACGAAGGACGAGGGACGAGGGATGATTATTGGTGACAGAATGTTTCCGACTTTTTTTCCATAGTTAAAAGTTGAGCAATTATGTGCTCGTATTTCTCCAGAAGTTGATCAAACATTATTTGATCAATGTATTGGCACGCCAGGGAAAATTCCAGCCATGACTGAGTTTCTGCTGCTTCCAGAATTGAGTCAGTTAATTTGCAGACAAAAGCCGCAGGATATCTACGTTTGTACCATCCTTCTGCAATGTTTGAACATACAGATCTCGAAGCCCTGCGTATCTGATCTGTTAACGAATATTTCTCTTCTTTAGGATATCCCTTTGTAAGATTGAATATCTCCATTGAAGTGGAGAACGCCAATTGATAAACCGATAGTTCCCTAAAATTTGTAATTGCATTGCCCATGATTCCTTGATTTAATAGTGAAACAACTATTTTCTCTATTAATCAGGAAATGAGCTAAAAGGTTATACATTAATCCCAAAAACTTTTCAACACCTCGTCCCTCGTCCCTCGTCCCTCGTCCCACGTCCCTCGTCCCTCGTCCCACGTCTCTCGTCTCTCGTCCCTCGTCTTTTATCCCTCCGGTAATGTTACCCTGAAGGTGGTGCCCTCTCCTGGTTGGCTCCGGACGGCAATTTTGCCTTTGTGTTTTTTAACAAACTCATGGCAGAGGAGTAGTCCCAGTCCGGTCCCTTTCTCGTTCTCGGTTCCGGGTGTTGTAGAGGAGGAATTTTTGTGAAACAGATTTTTCTGGCAATCCTCGCTCATCCCCACACCACTATCGGTGATGGATAAATCAATGCTGCGATCCTTTCTGACACCCTGAATCCGAATAATACCATTTTTGGGTGTGAATTTGATTGCGTTAGAGAGCAGATTTCGGAAGACCACCTTGATCATATCCTTGTCAGCCTGGATGTTGAGTGCGTCTGGTATGTTCGAAACGACGCTGATCTCTTTCTTCAGCGCGAAACCGGTTAATATATCAATCTCTTCATCGATAACCTCTTTCAGACAGATCTCTGAAGGATTGTAGTGAATGGAACCCCTCAGTGTATTCCCCCAGGCCAGAAGGTTTTCCAGTAACAGGAAGGTGGAGAGGGCGTTAGCATGAACTGCACCGGAACATTTTTTAATTTCTGCGGCATCCATTTGCGCTGCCTTATCTTTCAACATTTCACTGAAGCCGAGAATGCTGTTAAAGGGGCTCTTCAGGTCATGTGCGAGGATGGAGAAAAACTTGTTTTTGGCTTCATTGATCTCACTCAACTGGCTGTTCCTCGTTTGAAGCTTCTTTTCCAACTCTTTGAATCGCGAGTAGTCGCTAAGTACCACCCGGTATATGGAGTTTCCGGATGGATCTTGTGATGCTGTCGCCTCCAGCCGAACCCAGAAACTTTCATTTTCTCCTTTTTTTACCCGAAGTTCACATGATTGGGGCTCTCCCGATTCAAAAAGCCGGTTACGGTACTGATAGTAGATGTCTTGATCGTCGGGAAGAATTAAGGTGGTGAGGGATTTTCTTATCAGATCGTTCCTTGGGATTCCCAGCAGTTCAGCAGCTGTAAGATTGGCTTCCAGAATAAACCCCTGATCATTCAGCGTGCAATACCCTATAGGAGCCAGGTTATAGAGTTCGAAATAACGCACATTCGACTCTTCCAGCTCATCCAGCGCCCGGTGCAGCTCATCGTTCTGCATCTCCAGTTCGATCTGGTGCACATGAAGTTCATGGACCAGTTTTGCAACCTCTTCCTGGGTCAGGTTCTCAAGTTTTTGATCTGTCTCAGCAATCCTGGCTTCAGCTCTTTTTCGGAGATTTTTTAGACTCATATGATAAATTGATAAGGTTTTTAGTACAAAAATCCAAATAACCAAAGGGGGATTTTATTCTCATACCCCAATTCGGTATCATCGGTAACGATGTAACCTGATGTAGTCCCTGCTATTTGCTTCCGGTTTTTTCCTTTTCCTCCTATCTCAAATGTGTGTTTCTCATTGATCAAAAAGTCACCTTTTGTTGCCAGTTCAACTTTATGACGGGTAAGGATCTGGTTCACAAAAAACCCTTCGCGGATACTACCCATATTGACTTCACCAGTAGATAAGGTATAGCAATGATTCGGATGATTCAATAAAATCTTTCCCGGTTTTGTCAATCTGCCGTAGAAGCTGCCTTCATGATAAAGAGAGGTGATAATCCCGGTTTGTTCCAGGAAAACAAGGTATTGCAAAAGAGTATTCCGGTTGAGTTCGAGAGAGGAAGCGAGCTTTGTAATGTTAGGCTGATATGGTACATGTTCGGCAATAATTTGCAAAGCCCGTTTTATTTTCCGAACATTCCTGATGTCAAGGTTTGAAATGGCAGGGATCTCAGTCTCCAGGATATAATTTATGATTCCCTGTAGTTTCAGGGAATAGGTCAATTTCCCTTGCAGGAAGAAGGGGAAGTAGCCCCATCTGAGGTAATCAGAAAAATACTGTAGTGGTTTTAACTCTTTGAGAAGAGATAAGGCAATCGTTTCATGGTCTTTCAGGATTACTTCCAGGGAATACCAGGGAAGTTTTTTCCCGGTCTGGACTTGCAAGAACTCCCTGAAAGAGAGTCCATTCAAATGATAAATGACAGCACGACGGCTCAGATCAACGCCTTCGTACATCAGTTTAAGAATTGAGGATCCTGAAAAGACTACCTGCAATCCAGGAAAGAGGTCATAGATATTCTTGATTTCGCCAGCCCATCCGGGATATTTATGAATTTCGTCAAGAATTAACAATTTTCCGCCTTTCTGATAAAACGTTTCTGCTAATGAAATCAGCGTTGGATAAGGGTTTGCCAGGTTGTCGAGTGAAACGTACAAACTGGTCCTGGCCTGGGAAGGATTGTCAACCAGATGCTGAAGAAGGCAGGTAGTCTTTCCTACCCCCCGTGGGCCAAGCAGTCCGATAAGTCGTTCCTGCCATTCAATTTCCTCAATAAGGGAGCGGCGAAATAAAAACTCAGTAGATGCAATTAACTGATTTTGATATTTGTATAACGTTTCCATTTGTTTTGCTTATTACAATAAGCAAATATACTAATTAAATGATTAATATGATAAGCAGACGTCCTTCGTGGCTCTAAAATCCTTTTTCTAACTACTTGATCAATGACTTCTGAAACATATTTTATGTTTTACTCAATAGAACTCGTAAAATTGCTCAATATAATTGGAATTTCACTCCAAAACGTGCTTCCTCGTCCCTCGTCCCTCGTCCCACTGTTTTAATATTCTCCAACTTTACGTATCTTCGTGGCATGTCCGAAAAAATAAAACCGGTTTTTAATAAGCGGATCTTCTGGGATGTGAATTATGAACAGATGGACCTGGACAAAAGGGCTGCTTTTGTCATAGAACGTGTATTTGAACGGGGCGATGTCGACGATATCCGTCAGTGTCGCAGGTATTATGGCGATGAAAAAGTTACCCGGGTTTTAATGAACGCAAAATATCTACCTTTACATACGATCTATTTCGCAAGCGCTATAATTGATAAACCAGTGAATGAATTCAGATGTTACACACTGAGACAGTTGAACCCGGAACTTTTTCCCTATTAAAAAGGCTCATGGCGTTGCCTTTGTTTCAACCATTTTCACTGGTTGGAGGAACTGCTTTGTCTCTGCGATTTGGTCATCGTAGTTCTGTTGATATTGACATGTTCTGTCACGAAAAATTTGATCAATCACAAATTATCAGGGAGTTCGAAGCAGTTTTCGGAGATAAATTTGTTTATAAACAGCAACATACACAGTTCGGTATTTTTTGTTTTATTGATAATATTAAAGTTGATTTTGTTCACTATCCCCATCGCCAGATTGCTGTCATTGAAACAATTGATGAAATTCGATTTTACAGCAATGCTGATATTGCAGCTATGAAAATTCAGGCAGTGCTTGGCCGGGCAAAAAAAAAGGACTTCTGGGATTTACTTGAGTTATTGCAGAATTATTCTCTCCAACAGATAATTGATTGGCACAAGCAAAAATTCCCCGGTCAAATGCTTGCAATCAGCATTCCCCATGCTATTACTTATTTTGTGGATGCAGAGGATTCAGAAGAGCCGGTCAGTTTTAAGAACCAAACATGGGTTGGTGTAAAAAAAGGAATTCAGCAAGCAGTCCGCGACTACCTGAAATAGAACAACTGCCAACTGCCCACTGCCTATTGCCTACTGCCAACTGCCTACTGCCTACTGCCAACTGCCCACTGCCCACTGCCCACTGCCCACTGCC
>CALCGJ010000151.1 GCA_937900965.1 uncultured Bacteroidota bacterium
TTGGAACGAAAATCAAGCTTGACAAAGATGACCTGGTCAAAAGGGCCAGGAAAAGTACGGGATTGAAGGATCTGGGTACTGATTTCTGGGATGAACCATTGGAGAGGATGGTTAACTCCATGAACGGGGAGGCGAAACTGAATCCTGCCGGCCGTTATATCTCCCGGGAACGGTTGGTCAACCTTCTCAGTATCAGGTTGAGGGCAAACGAATACTTTAAAAGATTCCCTGAGATCCTCGAACAAGAGCTCTATCCTGCCTGGATTATTGTTGGCCTGCAACGAACAGGAACTACCAAGCTCCAGCGTCTCCTCTCAGCCGATCCCCGGCACCGGGTACTCCCAAGTTGGGAAGCCATCAATCCAGTTCCAATTAACGATTTACGATTTACGATTAACGATTTAAAAAACACCAAACCACCACAGCACCATATCACCACATCACCACAGCACCACGGCACTACGGCACCACGGCACCAACTGGATAAAGATAAGCGTATCCGCATCGCCCGCACCTCTGTGAAAGCCGTTAAGTATATCTCTCCGGGCTTTTTTGCTGTACATCCGCTTGATCCGATGCTTCCCGAAGAGGATGTGCTGTTGCTTGATATCAGCTTCTTAAGTACAACTACAGAGGCGATGATGGACGTCCCATCTTATGCCTCCTGGCTCGAATCGGTTGATCAAACTCCAGCCTATATCTATTATGTAAAGCTATTGAAGCTTTTGCAGTGGTTTCGGCCGGGTAAACGCTGGCTTTTAAAGAGTCCCCACCACCTGGAGTTTCCTCATCTGATAGCCAGGCAGATGCCGGATATAACCTTCATCTGGCCACACCGGAGCATCTATGAGTCCATCCCCTCATTTCTCAGCATGCTGACATATAACCACATGATCTTCAGTGATGAGGTTGATCCTGAACAGATTGCATCAAGGTGGATTCGGAAGACCGGTTATGCTCTCGGGAAAGCGATTGAATTCAGGAAGCAGGGTGAAAACGAAAGCAAATTTGTTGATATACACTACCAGGACCTGGTGACAGATAGCATAACAGAGATGCAGAAGATCTACAGGCGGGATGGCGGACTCACTCCGGAACTGAAAGAGCGGTTTGTCATACATGAAAAAGAACATCCACACCAGAAACACGGTGTTCATCGCTATGATCTCTCAGATTTTAACATGACCAAAGCTGATATCGATAACCATACTTCCCATTACCAGGAATTTCTTTCAACGATCTATGACAGAACCACATAAGAAAAAGTACGATAACGCAGCAATGGCTGTGTTAACCGGCATCCGCGATATGTTCAAAACCAGGGAGGTTTGTGGGGAATTGAAAGAGACCGACCGCCTCGACGGGAAGACTGTATTTATAGACGGGGCCAGTTCCGGACTAGGATTTGCTATCGCTGTCGATGTGGCAAAACGCGGAGGCCGGGTAATTATGGCCTGCCGCAGCGGCCTCCCCGAAAAGGGAGAAAAGGTAAAACGACTTTCAGGCAACTCCGACGTCCATATGCTCCACGTCGATCTGTCAGACATATCCAGCATCCGGCATCTGGTATCCGGCATCACCAAACTATCCACCCACCCCGACATTTATATCCTCAACGCTGGCATCGTCCCCAAAAAATCCCGCAGAACCCCCCAGGGACTGGAGGAGATGTTTATGGTGAACTATTTCGCCAAATTTGTGTTTATCAGGATGTTGATGGAACATAGACTGATCCTGGATCCCGGATCCTTGATCCTGGGTAAACCCAACCAGCATCCAGAACCTAGCATCCAGAAACCAGCCTCGACCCTCGACCCTCGACCCTCACGAATTATCTTCGTGACCTCTGAGTCTCACCGCAATCCGGAAAACTATAACTGGGACGGATTCGGGAAGTATAAAGATTATGGTATCAAGCAATCGATGGAACTTTATGGGTATTACAAACTGTTGCTGGTTACCTTTGCCCGGGAACTTTCCCGCCGACTCAATTCCGACAGCAAAACAATCACTTCGGTTTTTGCAATGTGCCCGGGTCCTGTGAATTCAAATATCGCCCGGGAAGCCCCTAAGATCTTCCAGCCACTGCTGAAACTGATCTTTGCCATCTTTTTTAAATCCCCGAAGGAGGCTGCCAAACCAGTAGTATACCTCGCTGCATCACCAGATGTGGAAGGCAAATCCTTCGATTACCTTTTCCTGATGTCCCGGCAGGAGATCGATAAAAAGGCAGCCGATCCGGAAAATGGCGAGCGGTTATGGGAACTTTCGGAAAAATTACTGAAAATTTAATTTACCGCAAGTTTTCTTAACAAGGTTTGTCTTATTAGAAACTTAGTATCAAACCAAACAAATTAAATCTATGAAAAAACTCGTTTTAATTTCAGCCATGATCCTCGGGGTCATATTTATTGCCGCAAAATCAAATGCCCAATCTGCACAGAGTCCTGATGAAGCAACAAAAGTACAGACCACTCAGACTGCTCAGAACACTTCCGGTAACTTTGTCGACAAAAATGGCGACGGCGTCTGCGACAACCATCAAAATCATGGCAAGCAGGCAACTTGCGCTAAATTTGTGGATGGGAATGGCGACGGTGTTTGCGATAACGGCAAAGGAGAGGGAAAATGTGGCCATGCAACCAGTTGCGGAAAAGGAATGCAAAAAGCCAATTGCGAGGGTATGCAAAAGAGTAATTGTGAAGGTATGAGCAAAGCTGGGTGTAGCAGCAAAGAAAAGGGCCACCAGCATGGACATAAGGAGTGCAAGCAAACTACAAGCTCAAAACCCTGGAAAAAGTAATTAGCCAGTTTTAACCACGAAAGAACTAATTTCACTATTTCACTATTTCACTATTGTATATCTTCGTGGTTTAAATAACGTGCATGACCGACCGGGAACTTGTTCAGGGAATTATCGACCGTGACCAGGCAGCTTTCAAAGAGCTTGTGGAAACACACCAGCAACTTGTCATTCGCACATGTTATTCTCTGGTACATGAACTGGAAGATGCCCGGGATCTTGCACAGGAGGTGTTCATTGAAATCATGAAATCGGCATCAGCCTTTCGTGGAACTGCCAAACTCTCTTCCTGGATCTACAGGATTGCGGTCAATAAATCGTTGAACCACCTGAAGAGATCCAGGAGGAGGGAGGCATTCACGCTCTTTTCCTTCCAGGATAGGAGCGGAAAGGAAAGGGGAGAAGAGGTTCCTACAGGCAATTCATCCACAGATGGAGATGCCGTGATGGAGGAGAAGGAGTTGAAAAGGGCGTTACATATGGCTATCAACAAATTGCCTGAAAACCAGAAGATTGCTTTCACCCTTCATAAATACGAAGAGCTGTCCTACAAAGAGGTTGCCGAAGTGATGCATGTTTCCCTTTCGTCCGTTGAATCCCTGATTCACCGGGCCAAATTGAACCTGCAGAAAATACTGAGATGTTACTATGATTCAAACCACAAATAATATGGACCATCAAAACCAGGAAGAGGTACAAAAAACCCTGGACTTTATTCAAAAAGACCGGATCATCCCCGAAGATCCCTGGTTTTATTCCCGTCTGGTCGCACGAATGGAAAATGAGACTGATGTTGTCAGGACAAGTAGCTTGTTTGGAACACTGGCGCTTCAGCTCAGGCCCATTCTGGCAGTGATGGTAATTCTTGTAGGGATTACTGGTGGCATTTTCCTGGGACACGCTATTAGCCCTTTTGTCAGCTCTCCCGGGTCGACTGCTTCCGTTAATTCTCACGAAGAAGATGCTAATGCAGCACTGTACAGGGAGATCAGCGGATCCATGGACGAACAGATTTTATTAATGAAATAAGGATTATTATGAACTTCTTCATCAGACACAGGGTGATCATATGGGTTCTGGCAGGGATCCTGATTGTAGCACTTTCTGCTTTAGGGACAACCATCTATTTAACATGGAGGGAGACGAAAGAGATTGAAAAGATGCGGGAGGTTACATCCTCGTGTATGATGCTGACCAATGTATTGAATTTTAATGCGCCTCAGAATGCTAACCTGCAGAAGATCCTTGCTCGTTATGATGACACATCAAATTCGCTGGTAACAATGCTCAGGGGACACCGTCAGTCATTAATGGATGAGCTTCAGAAAGAGGTCCCCGATTCTATTCAGATACAATTTCTTACCACCCAGATAGGGAACACACAAACCCTGCTTACGCGCCTTGCTTCAGACCAGTACCTGCAGATCCGAAAAATCTGCGACTCTTCGCAGCAGGTGAAACTTTCCGATTTTTATTGCGACATG
>CALCGJ010000152.1 GCA_937900965.1 uncultured Bacteroidota bacterium
CCATAAAAACCTTCAGATTTTTGATGTTCTTTCCGATAGAATTAAGTGCCATTTTCTTTGTATTTCCAAGATACGCTACAAATTGGTAATAGTAGTTAAGAGTAACGTCAGTAAAATCCACGTTCTTTGCTAACGGAATAGTTTTTCCAAATGCTTTTAAATGGTTGTACGTCGTCAAGTAACTCTTTATGGTTCTTGGTGCCTTTGTTACCTTTGATTCCAGAATAAAATTATCAATAAAACTGTACAATGTCATTGCTGAAGCAGCAGACTTCAATCCCAATTCCGTGTCCAGTTTATCTTTCAGTCCATAATGTAAAAAAGCCGTACCCTCGTTTAGACAATCGAAAAAGTATGTCTTTGCGATGTTTTGAATTCTATCCAAAGTGCTGTTTATAGAAGAATACCCGACTTTGTTCCTTTTGACTTCACGTTTCTCGTGATCCCATTGGAATGGAAACACAACAAACGGAGTCCTGTATTTCAATAGATGCTGTTTTCGTCGGCAAAATAGTAAGATGGTTGTTTCTTTCTGTAAATTTGCTTCTACCTTTGCTTGCGGCTTTTCCAGATAAAAATTGAAATTGTATGCTGACATATGATTGCAGTTGACTATCAAAAGTATAAAATAAATGAACAGGTCATCATACGGGACACAATTTCTTTACTGAACGGTATTTTACCTACTTTTACATTACTGTGCATATGTTGTTAATAGGCAAGTACAGAAGCGATTAGTAAAGTAAGGTAAGAATGGTTCCCGTCCTGGTGGGGCTACCATGTTGAAATTAGAATCTCTGTAAATCAAACGATTATAGAAATATTTTATTTCAGTGTCAGAATCAGTGTCAGAAAATTAACAGTTCCCCAGGAAATCAAAATCATTATGCAGGAATCCTAATGAAAGGATCTCCTGGGGCATAGGCAGCAAGTTAACACCTCTATACGAAACCATAAACGAAAAGATTAATGACAAGTTTTATGCACATGTATAGAGAAAAGGAATAAAAAAAAATATAACTGATTAAATATGAGATCTTAACAGATGGTATTTTAAGTAGATCAAAATACCGATATAATTAATGAGGCTATTGATACATAGATTGTAGGAGCTTGGTGGAGGATTCTAGGTCTCTGTTGCATGCCTTAATTAAGTGTCGAATGTAAATAAACACCTTAATGTATTTTGATATAGATATGAGAGAGCCGAGTAAATGTCCGGACCTCACAACTCTTTATTGTTATATCGTTGAATATCAGGCATAGAAATATATTTATAATAAGGTTAGGCTTTCCTTTCTTTTCGGAATTCTAGAAAAAAGTATTAACTAGAGAACTATTCCAGGCACCAATTTTACCTTAATTGAAGGCGGGGGTTCGCAAAAATGGATTCGGGGGGCCTATGTGGCCCCCTAGTATGTTATAACTCATTGTATATCTGCATGTATAAAAGATTTTCAGCATGTATTAATTATTAAATCCATTGTTTGTAATTGGACCATAGATGGATACAAGGTATATTTTATTGCATAAGGTTAATTTGTGAAAATATCAGTATTGCTGGGGATTGGGGGAGTGTAAGGCTTTAATAAGTGTTGATATTTCAAGAATATTAATATATGAGAAGAAACACCGGTTATTCTTAAGATGCTTAAAAACATACCTTTTTAAACTGTATTTGCTACAAAAATCCATGTTTAATTAAATGATTGAGGTGAAGCAATTAGTTCAAATTAATAATGTCACTAATAATAATGCTATCTACTTTATCATATAGTAAGTTTTTATATATTTGATGTACATATTTAAAAGACAACTAGACCTCTCCGTTGCCTAAGTAACTTGAAAAAAGAATAATCTATTAGTGAACAAGTAAAAGACAATGCAAAATGATAACAGTAGAAGTGATCCTCAATCTTCTGATTAGTCTAATTGGAGGAATATTAGCAGCATTGGCATATGGTTATATTTTTGAAATAAGAAAAAAGATAAAGCACAAAAAATTATATTATAAACCATATCATGGAAAAACTTATCAATGGTACTATAAGAATGACCTGGAAACACCAATTTTCGAAACTACTTTTTCTGTAAAAGGAAATCTTTTCACATTTGAAGGATTCAGAATAAAGCGAGAAATACCTATTGATGGAAATTTTCTAATTGAGGAGAACATTGATAATTATGGCAAGGGATTTTATAAACATTCTAATTTTAATGCCTTTGGCTTTATAGAAGTTCAACTTAATGAAGGAGGTTCTATTTATATACATTCTAGTTACCTTATCACCCATGAAACACCTTCCCAGAAAGATATCGTACACATAGGATATATTGCAGAACACAAAATTTAAAAAAATGATAGAATTACTACCAAACCTCCATTTCAGGGGGAAGGTTATAATCTGATTCCTCACTCAGAAAAATGCTCTTTGACAAATTTTTTGTACAGAATCTAATATTTCTTTAGGCTTACTAGTGACTCTCCATTCTCATCTGTGAACACTTCGTAAATATTAGCCTCCGAGATTACAGTTTCGCTTTTATTTAAGTATTCAATTGTGTCGTTGTAAAGTGTTTTCAAAGTGCATTTGTTTATTTTGTGAGAAAGCAATTCTGTTTGTACCTTGTCCTTAGTGCAACCAAGCATGACATAAGCCCTTTCATCAGAGTCCTTAAAATAGCTATGCGTTCCGTCCCCCTTTTTATACAAACGGATATCATCAAGTAAAATCGCTGTGTAGACATATGATGTTCCACTTTGGGTTCGTATTCCAAATTTTATTTTTCTGTCCTTCTCTAATATAGGATCATTGATATTTTTCTTTAAACCGTCGAAAATTGAAAATATTTCCTTCAATTCTTTTTTGAAATATTCGTTTCTTGGGTTAAAGTGAGCCGTTGGGTTCAAACTTCTTGTTCGGTATCTTTCCAGCTTGTCAATGGGTGCAGTGTCAAAACCAATATAAGTGAAATACTCTCTTGCCTTAACAAGTAAAGCATCAAGCATTAGATTGTTTTTGGGAACAGGATTATGCTCATTATTTACAAAATATTTGTATGGTAGAAATCCTCTGAAAAATTCTTCAAGTCCAATTCTCAAATTAGTTCCGCAAGCATTGTAGTCAATTTGATTATTGAAATATTTAAATGCCTTTTGTAAATGACTATCATAGAGCTGAATCTGTGGGACAGGTATATTGTTAATATTCTCACTTTCATACATCTCAAAAAATTTCCAATGTTTTTCCCAAGCTGTCTTTAAGTGACCAAGCCGACGGTATTGACCACCACAGGCCGATCAGAGCAGAACAGTTTAGATGCATTATTATCAGATATTTATGGGGGTCAGTTTAAATCGGCGAAAAGGGGTCAGGTGCACCGGTTATTCCAGATGAACCTTCACCGAAGCAATGTAAATGTACCCTTCACAAATTGTGTTATCCCGGATGGATTTCCGTATATGAGCGTATATACATATACTCCAAAAGGAGCCGGTCTCCCTTTAATTGTGCCATTCCATCCCTGAAAGATATCGTGTGTTTCAAAGATATTTTCTCCCCATCTGTCATAAATAAGCATTGTAAACGTTGTAATCTTTTCAACCTGTGTAACAGGGCGGAACAGGTCGTTTTTACCGTCATTATTTGGAGTGAATGCATTGGGCATTGTCAGTGGTACATTACAATATAACAACATTACCGAATCGGAGTTATAACAAGTTCCCCCATTGTCAATGGTTACTTTATACCATCCTTCATCAGAAACCAGTATCGAATATGAACTATCGCCTGTGTTCCATGAATAGCGATCGTACTCTGAAGAAACTTCGAGTTGAACCTTCTCTTCGAAGTATATTGTGTCATAAAATGAATTAGGACCGCAAGGATAATTTGTGGAAAAATTTACCTCAGGGATTTTGAATACTTCAACCAGTTTTGTGATTGTATCGGGACAACCATCAGTGGAAGAAACGATCAATGTAGTGTAAAATTTCCCGGAGTCGGTATAGATATAATCCGGATTCTGAAAGTTTGTGACTGTAGGGGAACCGTCGCCAAAGTCCCATGTCCAATCTGTTATATTATTTTGGTTTATTGTACTGGAATCATAAAATGGGACAGATGCACCAACACAATTTTTTTGTGTGTAACCAAAATCAGCATTGATGAGTGTGGGTTGAAATGTACCGGTGACAGTGACTTTACAACCATTCACTGATGTGAGTACACAACTGTCAATCCTTCCAATAACCGGATTGTAAATGGTTGTTGACTGGGTTGTGTCACCATTAGCCCACAGGTAAGAAAATCCGGGAGGTGCAGTGACTATAGCAATTGTATCATCCGGACAAAAACCGAATGTTAATTGTACTTTACTGCAATACGCTGATAAATAAGCATATCCGAAATGACCCGTTTGAGAACAATCTCTTGTTGTGAATTTTATTGAAATTGTTTGACCTATGTACTGTGTCAAATCTATTCCCACAGTGGTCCAATCTTTCCAAACAACTACTCCGCAAGAATGCCAGGTTGGCATTCCCTGATGTGCATAGACATAGTAATAACCACAGACTGTGTCAATCAAATGGCCATAAATATCGGCGACTTCTATCGTAAAATTCGGTTGCTCTTCAGGATCATGATTCGGATCTTCCAATACAACAGCATATTTGTAAATAAACAGACTGGTTTCTTCAGTCACATTTACTGAATATCTGATTTGCTCAGCCTCGGCATCTATGTTGGCATTACCAAGCCTGAGTGAGTATTTTTCACCAGGAGGAACCGGATTTAATTCATTGCATGTGTGTGGATCAGGATTTGCGGGAGCTTGAATGATCGTATGCCTTGTTGGTGCAAATCCACTGTAGGCTTCAGGATTCCAGAAATCACCATAATATCCTTCCCAACCCGTAAAATCTCCAAGACTGAAGTTTGAATTGGGACAACTGCTTGGGTCTTGCCCAAATGCGGAAAAGAAGAGAACATTTGAACATGTAATCATAACCCACGTAGCACGAATAGCCTGTGTTTTAGCACGTTTTATCAACCCATTCATTTGTGGCTTATACAAATACATGAAATATTTCTTTTGGTATGGTAAAAATACCATAACTCAAACTTAGCTCAGTAAAATTATGTAATAATTTTAAATGTGTTGTGCCGAATCCTATTTAAATCTATTTTAAACATCTAAATGTGTATTTTAGCCGCAAATCTCCCGTGTAAAAAATGATCAAAGTCATTTTTTCATTCCTCCTCCTTTTCTCTCTGACCCAGAAAGCTGTTGCAGTCTATGATGTGAATGAGAATTGCAAAACAGCCTGGATGCTGGTAATGGACCTTAAACTGGACCAGGCCAGGAAGCTGCTCGCCAGCGAAATCAAATCAAACCCGGAGAACTATTATGCCTACTACCTTGATCAAACGTGCGATTTGTTCGGGTTGCTTATCAACTCCAGTGATGCGAAGTACGATGCGTTTGTTAAGAACTTTGACAAAAAGAGGGACATAATGGACGGAAAGGATGAAAGCTCCCCCTACTACCTCTCCTGCTATTCTGAAATGGAGCTGCAGGTGGCGGTTCTCAGCATCATGCGTGGCGCGCAGTGGAGCGGATTGAAAAAGGGCTATTCAGCCTACAAGAAATTATACCGCAATCTGGATAAATTTCCTGAATTCAAACCAAACCGAATGCTGGACGGTTTTTTCAATGTTGGTATATCAAATATTCCCCCATTTGTGAAATGGGCTATCTCGGTTTTCGGAGTCACCGTAGATATGGATTATGGCTTTAAAGTACTTCATGAAAATTATCTTGCCCAAAAAAATATCAAAGGGATAAATGCAGAAACTGCCCTCTATATCATCCTGGCAGCAAAAATTAACAAAACTCCGGAGATGGTGTATGAATTTACTCAATCTCTCGACCCCGATATCTCCAGGACATTTATCCATACATATTTCAGGGCGAACATTGCTTACCGGACAGGTAGAAATGAGGAAGCTCTGGAGATTCTGAAGCAAATAGATCATAATGAAAATGACTTCTCGGATGTCATTTACAGCTATCTGATGGGTAAAATACTTTTGCGAAAACTGGATCCTAAGGCCGGATATTATCTTGCCAGATACCTGAGCCACCTTGAGAAGAAAGAGTACCTCAAGGAGATGAACTACAACCTGGCACTTTTTAATTTAATCAACGGCAACCGCCAGAAATACCTTACGTATTGTGGAATTGTAAAGGAGAAGGGAATGGATCTGAACGAGCGTGATCGTGAAGCGCTTTATGATGTTCGGCTGGACTATCCTCCTGATGTTAACCTGGTTAAAGCCCGATTGTCTCTTGATGGCGGTTATTTGGATGAATTTAATAATGCCATGAAGTCATTTGAGGAGAACCATGAAGAAATATTAGCCTATGAAATAGAGTATCACCTCCTCAAAGCCAGATATCAGGCATTGCGAAAGATCAAACTCGTGGCCATCAGCGAATTTAAAAAAGTAATTGAACTTGGAGAAGATAAAAATTACTATTTTGCATCGGAGGCTGCATTAAGTCTGGGTAACATTTATGAAAATATGGGGAGAATCAGCCTCGCAAAGGAGTATTATGAGAAATCACTCAAATTATATAAAAATGATTACTATGAGTATATTGAGGACAAAGCCAGAAAAGCCCTCAACAGACTTTAACCCATTTCATTTTAATGCCTGATAACCAAACAAATAAATGCTATGAAAATTGTTTTTGTTATTGATTCCTACAATGATGCCAACGGAGGTACCATTGCAACCAAAAGGCTGGTTGATGAACTCCGGAATCGTGGACATAAGGTCGCGATTGTAACAGCCATTCATGAAGATCCTGCTGATCCGGACTTCTATCAGGTTCCCGGTTTTGTACTGCCCGGGACTGAGGCTTCACTGGAAAACATGAAATTCCTTTTTGGCCGTAATGATAAAAAGGTCTACCAAAAGGCGATGAAAGATGCTGATATCGTGCAGGTGCAATTTCCTTTCCTGATGGCGAAGGGTGCGGTTAAAGCAGCAAAACGCATGGGGAAACCGGTTGTGGGCGCTTTCCATGTTCAGCCACAGAATATAATGGCGGCAATGGGTAAGACAAGCAAACGCATAGAGTGGACTATCTGGTTCTTCTTTAAGTATTTTCTGTTCAGGAGGGTTAATACCATTACCTGCCCTTCTCAATTTGCTGCAGATCTTTTGGAATCAGAAGGAATTAACGCCGATATGTTCCCAATCTCCAATGGCATACCTGTCGAGTACATGCCCGGGGAATATGAGAGACCGGAATGGTTCGGTGATAACCTGGTTTTGTTGAATGTTGGGCGGCATGCTTACGAAAAGAGGCAGTTGCTGCTCATGGAGGGAGTAAGGCGTTCGAAATACGCAGCCAACATAAAACTTATTCTTGCCGGAAGAGGAGAGCGAACCGGGGAGATGAAAGAGAAGGCAAAAGAGCTTCCATTGGAACCCTTCATCGGGTATATCAGTTTTGAGGATAAATTAAGGTTCATGAACACAGCCGACCTCTTTTTACATGGTTCGATCGTTGAACTTGAAAGCCTGTCCTGCCTGGAGGCCATTGGCTGCGGACTTCCCTGTTTGGTCAGTGATTCGGATTATTCTGCGGCGCCCCAGTTTGCCCTCGACGACCGGTTTTTATTCACCTCTGATGATCCCGATCACCTGGCTGAAAGACTTGACTACTGGTATGAGCACCGGGCTGAATTGCGAAGCGCTGACATGAAGAAGAAGGTACTCGATGAAGCAACACAATATCGCTTCGACAAAGCGGTGGACGATTATGAGACCTTCATCAGGAATGTGGTTGCTCCTCCTGCTGTGAAACGTATCCCTGGTGTTGCTCCCAGGAAAGCCACTACCCTCAAAAAGGCTAAACGATCGTGAAATCAGATAAGGTTCGTGAACAACAGGTACCAATGGAATCGGTCTATCCAATGACCATTCCTTCTGATTATCCATTTATAAAAACCAACTTTTATTACCTGTTTTTCTCCCATATTGCCTATACGGCTTTTTACCTGATATTGGGTGTCGGGTTTTTTCAACTCATTGGTCGCCAGAGAACCTGGGGTAGGAGAAATCTCAAACCACTAAAAAATGAGGGGTTTATCACAGTGGCCAATCACTGCCATTTATTTGACACTGTGCTTACGGGTCTGTCAGTGCTCCCCCGAAGGCCATGGTATGCTTCTGTACAACGGAATTTTGAAGCGCCCTATTTCAGGAAAATGTTCCGCATCCTTCGAGGGTTTCCTATCCCCGATGGCCCTATCGGTCTCAGAAGGATCATTCAGCCGGTTGTGAGTGCAGTGAAACAGGGTAAAATCGTCCATTTCTTCCCTGAAGCGGAGCTATGGCATCTATATCAGGATATTGATTTTTTCCAGAAAGGCCCCTTTTACCTTGCTCATCATGCAAATTGCCCGGTTGTACCAATCATTCACCTGTTCAGGCCCAGGAAGATTTTTGGCAAAGTAAGATCAAAAAATATCCTCTCCATCACCTCCGTTATCGGAGAACCTCTTTACCCCCGGGTGCTTACAGCAGAAGGCCAGCGTGTTGACCTGGACTCCGTGCAGGAGATGAGCGATACAGCTCAAAAATGGATGATAGCGAAGGTTGTGGAATATCACGGGGAGAGTAAGCAGTCAGTATAACTGTACAGATCCTCAGGCAATCACCCAACGTTCGTTTTGGATAATTACATTGTCGGGATGGAAATCCCAGATCAAGTTTTTGAACTCAACTAGTTTGTCTGCAAATTCAATGACATCAGCGCAAGTGGGCTTGACTGAATTATTCTCTAACTCTTTGATTACTATAAACAATCCCGGATCCAGCACTTTTCTAATTGAATTTGATTCAATAATAATCAACGCATTTTCCGGTATTATTCTAAAAAGCGCATCAACCCCTTTTTCTAATTCATTCCTGTCAACCAGCAACAGGTACGTTTTACTGGCACCTGCTTTCAGCATTCTTGAGGTGTCTTTATATGTATCTGCTGTCGTCTCTTCAATGAAATTAAAGTCCCCGGTTAACGAGTTGCATATTCCACAGCTATCTATTCCTCTGTGACATTCCTCTTCGTTCTTATCAATAGGGATTATTTTTACCCCAATTATATCATTATGAGCCGAATGTTTTTCAATGATCCTGCAGGCAAACTCAGTTTTTCCTGTGTTTCGGCCAGTGGAACCAATAATTAGAATCTTTGACTTATCGGTCATAGGAAAATCTAGGATTATTGATTATTAATTAGCTTCTGCTTCTTTGACGGAATTCCGGAAGAGGCTTCGGGAAACGCAAGGGCTTCGATGAAGACAAAAGCTGCCTGGAGATAGGAGGTGGGGCATAGAGGAAAACATTCCATGCAGTCTTTGCACTCCTTTGAGGCTATTTCCGGAATGAAACTGATCTCCTTATTAATTCCCCTGTCGACAAACCCAACAGCATTCAGCTTCTTAACCTCGGCACAGTACCGGACACAAAGTCCACAATGAATACAAAAAGAGGCCTCTTTTTCAAAACGATCTTTGTTGGCGCCGTACTCCTTTGCCAGGTCTTGCAATTGCAGGGAATTCGGAGCATGAGCCAGTAGGAGTTCCAGGAGGGTTTTACGAATCCTGTCTATCTTCTCCGACCTGGTTCTGACTACAAGGCTTTCTTCAACAGGGTACACACAGGAAACAACAAGCTTAGTAGGACTGCCGGATTCAACTTCTACGAGGCAAAGCCGGCATCCGCCAAACGGTATCAATTTTTCGTGTTGACAGAGTTTGGGTATGGATATCCCCGCATTTTGGGCTGCCTCCAGAAGGGTTGTCCCTTCCCTGGCCCTGACCTCTTTCCCATCAATCTCTAAAAGGATCTCATTCATTATTTTCTATTTCTAGTCAATTCCATTTAAGTCCCAAGCTCCAAGCCCCAAGTTCCAAGCTCCAAGCCAAAAGTTCCAAGCTCCAAGCCACAAGTTCCAAGCTCCAAGCCACAAGTTCCAAAGAAATACTTTTTGGAATTTGGATCTTGAGATTTGGAATTTGGAATTTAACATTATGCAGGTTTTACAATCATTCGCTCCTCTTCCGGGATAGACTCCGGAACAACCTTGCCTGATATCTTCTCCACCGCACCAAATTTAGAGGGGCAGACTTCAAAACAGGTTCCGCAATTTGTGCATTTCTCCTGGTCAATGATATGGATCATCTTCTTCGCCCCGTCGATTGCCTTATCCGGGCACTTTGTAAAGCAGATCATACAGGCAGTGCATTTTTCCGGGTCTATATAGTAGTTGATCAGCTCCTTGCAGTACAAAGCCGGGCATCTCTTCTCCCGGATATGTGCCTCATATTCATCCCTGAAATAGAGTAGCGTACTTAGAAACGGATTAGGTGCACTCTTGCCAAGGGCGCAAAGGGAGGCTTCCATTGCTGTTTCAGACAGAACTTCCAGAAGTTCGATGTCGCCCTCTTTTCCCTTTCCTTCCGTGATATTGGTGAGAATCTTATCCATTTGCCTCAGCCCTTCACGGCAGGGGAGACATTTTCCACAGGATTCATCCGTGAGGAAGTGTATGAAGTACCGGGCCACATCAACCATACAGGTATCTTCGTCCATAACAATCATTCCACCCGACCCCATCATTGAACCAGCCCTGGCAAGTTCATCAAAACCAACCTTCAGATCCAACTGATCCCCTGGAATACAACCTCCCGAAGGGCCCCCGGTTTGTACTGCTTTGAACTTCTTGCCTCCCGGGATTCCACCACCAATCTTGTAAATAATGTCTTTCAGGGACAAACCCATAGGTATTTCCACAAGCCCGGTATTGGTTATCTTACCCACCAGGGAAAATATTTTTGTGCCCTTGCTTCCTTCAGTTCCTATTTGAGTAAACCAGTCGGCACCTTTGTTGATGATAAGAGGGATGTTTGCCCATGTCTCAACATTGTTCAACACGGTGGGCTTGTCCCAGAGGCCTTTGATGTTGGAGCGGACATACTTTGGCCGGGGCTCTCCAACCCTGCCTTCCAATGCAGTCATCAGGGCTGTTGATTCACCGCAAACGAAAGCGCCGGCCCCCTGGTGTACCCTGACAACAAAGTCGAAACCTGAGCCCAGGATATTCTCCCCAAGTAAACCATATTCCTCAGCCTGCCTGATCGCAAGATTGATATTCACAACTGCAAGAGGGTATTCCTGGCGAACATAGATGTAACCCTCGCGGGCGCCTATGGCATAGCCTCCGATGATCAGCCCCTCAAGGATTGAATGTGGATTTCCTTCAAGAAGTGCTCTGTCCATAAATGCTCCCGGATCTCCCTCATCAGCATTTACGATGACATATTTTGTTTTTTCAGGATCATTTCGCGAGCCTTCCCACTTTTTTCCTGTGGGGAAGCCGGCACCACCCCTTCCTCTCAGGCTGGATTTTTTAACCTCCTCAATAACCTCCTCACTGCTCATCCGGGAAAGAACTTTGGCCAATGCAGAATAACCACCGATGGCCAGATAGTCATCGATACGTTTGGAGTCAATTTTTATATTGTTACAGATTACGTTTCGTTCCTGATTTTGATAAAAAGGGATATCGTATTCATGAATTGCTTTTTCGCCGGTAATTGAGTCAACATAAAGCAGCCGCTCAACAACCCTCTTCTCCTTTATAGTCTGTGATACAATCTCCGCAACGTCATTTGGTGTTACCTGCAGGTAGCATATCTCCTCGGGATAAATAACAACCACAGGTCCTCTCTCACAAAATCCGGGACATCCGGTTCCTTTTATATCAACAGCCGCTTCTAAGGTTTGTGTTTCAATCTCCGATTTAAATGCGGCGATGACTTCACTTGCACCAGAGGCAAGACACCCGGCTCCTGCACAAATTGAAATACATGGCTTCTCCGGGTCTCTCCCAGAGAGAAGCTCTTCTCTGAATTTTTCCAGCTCTTCAGGCGTATTGAACCACATAAAAACTTTCTTTATTTTTCTTTAATTTTGAATTTGGGGCCTGGAATTTGAGACTTGGGACTTTCATATCCGCTTATTTATAATGTTCCAGAACCCCCGATGTATCACTCACCGAGACCTTCCCATGTGCTTTTCCATTGATTTCAATCACCGGTCCCAGTGCACAACATCCAAGACAGTTAACGGTTTCAAGGCTGTATTTCATCTCCACATCAGTTTCGCCAGGTTTTAATCCTGTCAACTCTTCCACCGTTTCGAGGATACGTTTCGCACCACGAACATGGCAGGCAGTACCCATGCAAATGTGAACTGCATGACGCCCTTTAGGTACTAAGCTGAAGGCTTTGTAAAAGCTGGCGATATGCATCGTCCGACTTAAAGGAACTTCCAGTTTTTCACTAACCCTTCCCAACGCCTCCTTCGGGAGCCAATGATTCTCGCTCTGAATATCAAGCAGAATCTGAATGAGCGAACTGGCTTCTCCACGATGTTTATCTATGATCTGATCGATTCGTTTGTTATCCATCTTCTTTTAATAATTTCCAAGTCCCAAATTCCAATATCCAAATTCCAATAGGACTTGCCAGCAAAACCCGGATCCTTGACCTTGGGGCTTGGAACTTGGAATTTGGGGCTTTATGCAAGAGCATAGCACTTGGTGTTTACATCATAATTTACCAATCCCTGCTTTGCTGAACCATTCATGTGTCTTGCTACTTCTGAAGGGCTCAGACCTAAAGAATCAGCGATTTCACCGGTAGAAAGGGATTTTTCCTGAAGGAGTGAGGTAATCTGGCTTATTGCCAGTTTATCTGCAATTAATTCTTCAAACAATTTAGCAAATTCAGCACTGTTAAAAAAATCGTGGTACGCTTTTTCGGTTCTATCCGGGACATAAATCTTCTGTGTCAACAAGAGTTTGATGTAGGGTATGAGCTTCCCAACTGATTCAAGTCTGAATGCCA
>CALCGJ010000153.1 GCA_937900965.1 uncultured Bacteroidota bacterium
GCAATTTCAATGACGGCATTTTGGGAAGCCTTCACAGGGAATATGATGATCTTTTACTCTCTCCTCATCGGTGGAATCGTACTGGGAGTTCCTATGGCGGTAGCGGCCTATTATTCGTCGATGTTTATATTGAGAGGGACGAGGGGACAGGGTCAAGGTTCAAAGTTCAAAGTTCAAGGTTCCAGCATCCAGCATCCAGCATCCAGTGATCCAGTGATCCAGTCATCTAGTATCAAACTACCCACTCCCCCTGTGTACACACTGATCACTGGTGCCAGTAGCGGGTTAGGGAAGGAGATGACGATCGAGTGTGCATTACAGGGGAGAAACCTGATCCTGGTAGCGCTTCCCGGAAGAAACATGGATGTGTTGTGCAGAACCCTTGAGAAGGATTATGGGATCGTCGCTGTCTATTATGAGAGAGATCTCACCAGCCGGGAGGAGATTCATTGCCTGGTAGAGGATGTCCTGGCCAGCTACAGGGTAAATTTCCTGATCAACAATGCCGGGATTGGCGGAACTTCTCCCTTTGGAGACTCCTCTCCCGATTTCCTTGAGAAAATCATCCAGTTAAATATTACAGCCGTATCTTTGCTAACGAGGTTGTTCCTCCCCGAGTTGAAAAAACACCCGGAAGCCCACATCATCAATGTCTCCAGTATGGCTGCATTCAGTCCATTTCCCTACAAAACCATCTATCCTGCATCCAAAGCCTTTGTTGCCAGTTTCTCAAGGAGCCTGGGAGAAGAGTTGAAAGAGACTTCAGTGAAGGTAAGTGTGCTGTATCCCGGGCCAATATTGACCAATCCGGATGTCACGGTAAGAATTATCCGGCAAGGGAAAAACGGGAAACGGGGTTTGCTCCCGGCCCGAATATTGGCCCGAAAAGCGATCAACGGAGTGGCGAAAGGGAAGCGGGTTATTGTTCCCGGAATGGCTAACAAACTGAATCGCATGCTGATGAAGTTACTCCCGACGACCATCACCGTTCCATTTCTCGCGAAAGTCATGACCAGGGAGATCGCGGAGACAAATGGGACAGTGGTGCAATAGGTCCATGGTGATATTGTGGTATGGTGATATGGTGAAGAGGGTATGAGGGTAGGAATGTTGGAATTCAGGAATGCAGGGATGGAAGGATGAAATGCAAATAGCGAGAAGCGAAATAGTTAAGTCGTAAATCGTAATTCGAATTAATCGAAAATCATAGTGAGGGTATTAGTAACAGGAGCGAATGGATTACTTGGGGCGAATGTCGTCAGGGAGCTGGTGGTAAGGGGATATGAGGTACGTATTCTGGCCCGGAAAACAAGTGATTTGACAGGCTTGCAGGGAGTTGAATTTGAACGATTCAATGGCGATATTCTGGATGCTTCATCCGTTGATGTGGCAGTGCAAGGATGCGACTATGTGATCCACTCTGCAGCCAACACCAGTCAGTGGCCTACCACTTACAGCTATTATGAGCCGGTGAACGTGAACGGGACGAAACATGTGATCGAGGCGGTTAAAAACCATGCCGTAAAGCGGTTTGTTTTTGTCAGCTCAGCCAATGCCTTTGGGAATGGGACGAAAGAGACTCCTGGAACGGAGCTCTCTGAATTCACCGGATTCAAAACAGGCTCAGGGTACATGATCAGTAAGTTCGTAGCGCAGCAGTTCGTGCTGTCAGAGGTGGAGCGTAATAACCTGCCTGCCATCGTGGTCAATCCGACCTTTATGCTTGGGCCCTTTGATTCAAAGCCTTCCAGCGGACAGATCATCCTGATGGGGATGGGAAAAAAGATCCAGGTTTCTCCTTCCGGTGGCAAGAATTTTATCCATGTTCGGGATGCAGCAGTTGGCACCTGCAATGCTCTCACCATGGGCCGGACTGGGGAGTGCTATCTGCTGGCCCACGACAACCTTACCTACCGTGAATTCTTTAACCTGCTGAACAAAGTCACAGGGGAGTCACCAACATCATTGGGATTGCCGGGATGGTTGCTAAGAGGTGCAGGGGCTGCAGGAACACTGTTTGAGAAGCTATCCGGGAAGCCGGCTGCCCTGAGCCTGGTAAATGCAAGGCTGCTGTGCCTGGAGAATTACTATTCGGGGAAAAAGGCAGTGGAGTCTCTCGAGCTGCCGCAAACACCGATTGAGGATGCCATAAGGGATGCGATTGGGTGGTTCAGAGAAAATGGTAAGATGTAAAATGGTAAATGAACCAGTGAACCAGTGGGCAAGTGGGCGAGTAAACCAGTGATCCAGTGGATGAGTTGTTTATCAGAGTATAATCAAGAAGAGACTACTTCGCTTGTGTATAAACTCTTTCAGATGCCGCTTGTGTGAACTCCTTCACCTGTTTCTTAACCTCTTTCTGAGTAAAGCGGATCAGTTTTTCCGGCATGGGAGATATTCCCTGAGCCTTTCCCTCTTTGGTCTCACTTGCAATAAACCCGAGAATCCGGATCGCCTTTTCCACATCCTCTTTCTGGTTTTCAATACCAAAGCTTATCCTGACCACACCCGGCAATTCAAAATGAGGTAACGCGGTGACGATAGCTCCCTGGATCCATTCGGCCCAGGTAGGAGTCTTTGTCAGGCGTTTGATCATCATGTGCGCGCAATGACAGCCATACCGAGTGCCGATCCCACCCCACAGGGCAAGTTTCTTTGCTACATTGTATGAGACCATGTGTTTAAAGCCGAAAACCACCACACCTCCTTTTTGATCGAACCGAGGGGAATTCTGTTCCTGAACACCAAAGATGGGAAGACCCGGGATTTTTTTCAGACCATCGAGAAGTAGCTTTGTCAAAGCCTTTTCCTCCTCCCGGATAAGGTCAAATCCCACCCGTTGCAACAGCACCATGGCTTTACCCAGTGCTGCAATCCCTCCTGTGTTCTCCTCTGCGGAAGCATCAATCGCCTCCCTTTCTGCAGCAGAGAAGTTCAGTAATCCTCTTCGTACCACCAGGGCCCCACTCCCAAATGGAGCATACATCTTATGCGCTGAAAAGAAGAGGTAGTCGATACCCGACTGCTCCATGTTTAGTTTCCGGTGGGCTACAAGCTGCGCAGCATCTACGGCTAACAGAACCCCGTAGCTGTGGGCTATCCGGCTTATCTCAGACAGGTCGTTGTAGGATCCCATTACATTGGAGGCCCCGGTGATTGCAAACAGCCTGATCCGTTGTTTCCCGTGTTTCTCCTCTTTGTTGTAGTCTGATAGGATGCCCTCCAGGGCCTTCAGATCCACAAATCCCTCATCATCCACAGTCATGCGGATCATCGAAACCCCCGGGATGTATCTCCATGGCAGTTCGTTTGAGTTGTGCTCCATGATCGTATTCAGGACAACAGGCTCGATATCCTGCCCGGATGTACGTCCCAGGCTCTCTGCCGTCAGGTTGACTGACTCTGTAGTGTTTGAGGTAAAGATGATGTCGTAACCGGCTTCAGGAGCACCAAGGAAATTGGCACAGATTAACCTGGTTTGATCGACGATTTGTTTTTGCACCTCAGCTGGCTGACGCCATGTCTGGCAGACGGCATTCCAGATGGGTGTGAAGGTAGGTGTGCTGGCACCGTTGTCGAGGTTGACGAATGGCACGGAACCTTCGACAGTGGGGACATGAATATCTTTTCCTATCAGGGTATTCCGGAGTTCATCCAGTAGCCTCTTGCCGGAGTATTCCTCCAACTTATCGTTGAACAGAATGTTAGAGGCAGAAAGAGAGCCGGACCCTTCTTGCCGGAAAATATCCTCTCCGAACTCTCTGATCAGAAGCAATGCTTTGGCAAAGGCGATGGCGTTCACAATGGCCGGGGTACCCGACTCGAACTTGCCTCCTCCTTTTGTCCAGATGACCCACCCGGGGGAGACAAGCCTGGCAGATCCGCCACCGGTCTCACAGGGAACCCCTTTGGGCAAAGATCCTTTTTTGACGACCAGGGCCCTGATGCCCAGTGGAAGGCCTATATCCTGACTGGATAAACAGTGGTATCTGTTGGGATAAATCAGGGATTTGAGTTTGTTGGCTCTTCTTGGTGCACAAAAGATAACGACATACCCTCTCTTTGAAAGGCCCAGATACTCCAAAACGATCTTCCTGGCCTCCTCGAACAATTCTGTGGTTACGATTGAGAAGTGTCCGCTTCCACGGTGAACATTTGAATAGGTCTCCAGCGTTGCATGGACTCCACGCTGAAGTTCTGTGTAGAGATTTTCATTCATAGCCTTCCTGTCCGATCAGATACCTGATTATTCGAATACGATCCAAATTTAGCCCAAATCCTTCCATCTCAATGCATACCATACGATATACAATGTGGTTATTATTTCCATGATTCCAAAAATACTGCGGCACCAAACAGAAATCCCTGACTTATCTCCATCCCATCCACAGTCCCTGTCAGGTACTGCTTCA
>CALCGJ010000154.1 GCA_937900965.1 uncultured Bacteroidota bacterium
TGGCATCTGTTCCACTGACCTGCTCCTCCCATGTACCTCCTCCGTTTGAAGTGTGCACAATGGTTCCTGAATCTCCAACAGCCCAGCCATTATCTGCATCGGTAAAATATACATCTGTAAATCCATCATCTCCATCATCTAACTGGATTTGCCAGGTAGCACCACCATCAGAGGTGTGAAGAATAATTGAACTATATGGCCCCCCCCATAGATTATCACTGAATTTACCAACAACCCAGCCATTATCCTGGTCAGTAAAAAAAACACTCTTAAAATATGATTTAGTTAAACCGGCGGGGGCGAATTGTTCTTCCCAGTTATCACCACCATCAGAAGTGTACCATATCTTTCCTTCTGCTGATAAATAAAACGCTGCAGTTCCAACAGCCCAACCTTGTTCACTATCAGTGAAGCAGATACTAACAATATTAGTATACATACCATCACGGTATTGAGAATCCCACGTATTACCACCGTCAAGGGTATGCATAATAACTTGTCCACCAGCAGCCCATCCCTCGTATTCATTTATAAAGTCCACATCCGAGAGTGAGTTGCCGTGGGGCAATGGATTCTGCCATTCCCATTGGGCGTTGACGAGGAAAGGAGATAGAGCGAAAGATAAATAACAAATCCATTTTATTGCATTCATGATAACCTCCTTGTACTTTTGTTAATCTCTGTTGATTAAATTACAATCCAAAAATAAAGAGGAAAGCATTGAATTACATTAAGCCATGTTGCAATTGCTTT
Organism: uncultured Bacteroidota bacterium; assembly: GCA_937900965.1. Taxonomy (GTDB): domain Bacteria; phylum Bacteroidota; class Bacteroidia; order Bacteroidales; family FEN-979; genus QYOJ01. The sequence goes on from CALCGJ010000154.1 coordinate 754, forward strand.
AGCTATTGTTGCGACTTTCAATGAAAGGTCACTTATTAGCTCTCTTGTCCAATTGTTCAAGATATTCGGTAGGTGATATTCCGTATTGTTGCCGGAAACTCGAGGAAAAATAGGTTGGATTATTAAACCCGGCATCATATGCTATTTCTGAAATTGTTCCCGCTCTTTTTTTCAATAATCCAATGGCATAGTTTAGGCGTATTGTCCGGATAAATTCGGTTATGGATTGGTCAAAAAGCGCTCTCAATTTCCGGTGTAGCTGGAAACGGCTTAAAGCCATATCAGAGGCAAAGTTGTCTACTCCATACTCTGTATCTGAAATATTTTTCTCGACCAATTTTCTGGCTTTCTGTAAAAATTTTTCATCCATGGTAAGAGCATCTTCTTTAATGCTTTTCTTGAAAATCTCATACCCTTTACGATAATGATCACTCAATCTTTTGCGTTGATCGATAAGGTTTCTTACCCTGACCAGCAACTCTTCTCCATCAAAAGGTTTTGTGATGAAATCGTCGGCTCCTGTTTCCAATCCTTCCAACCGGCTCTCTTTCGAGGCACGTGCAGTTAGCAGAATAAGAGGGATATGACAGGTTCGTTCATCTGTTTTTAGTTTTATAGACAATTCATATCCATCCATTTTGGGCATCATTACATCACTGATGATCAGGTCAGGGATCTTTTCTATCGCCTTACCAGCTCCTTCAGCACCATCCCTGGCTTCTGATATATAGTAGTCATTCTCAAGATATCCTCTCATATAGTTTCTTAAATCAGTATTGTCATCCACAATCAGCAAATGGGGCTTATCTTCTTTCTCATTATCCAACATATTATTTTGATGGTCTCTTTTGATTATATCATTTCCAGAAATTTCTACTTCAGGAATCAGACCATGTGGTTCTTCATTCTGACTTGTAAAAAGCGTATCATCAACGATTTCGTTTTCAGCAAAATGTTCTATACCTTTTGGCAGGAATACTGAAAAAGTTGTTCCTTTCCCCACTTCGCTTTCTACCGAAATATTTCCATGATGCAGGTTAACCAATTCCTGGGTCAGGGCCAGCCCGATTCCTGTCCCTTCCTGGTCTTTTGTGTAGGAATCATCTGTCTGGTAGAATCTATCGAAGATATGTGGCAGCTTGTCGGGAGGAATTCCGCGCCCGGTGTCTGTAATCAGGATGGTGCAGTGGTGCAGTGGTGCAGTGGTGTTTGCAGACTGTGAACCGTCGATTGCGGACAGTGGACTATGGACTTCGATTATGATCCGCCCTCCTTTAGGTGTAAATTTAAATGCGTTTGAAAGGAGGTTGAAGAGTATTTTCTCGATCTTATCTATATCGACAAACAACTTTATAATCTCTTCATCCGAGTTGAAAGTCAGATCAATTTCTTTCTGTCTGGCCAATGATTCAAACGACTGCAAGTAGCCATTGATAAGTGCAACAATGTTTACCTCCCTCGCCTTCAATTTCATCTTTCCTGATTCAATCTTTGACAGGCTCAATAGCTGATTAATCAGATTCTGTAAACGATAAGTGTTGCGCTTCATCATGTTCAGATCTTGTTCTGAATCATGGTCTGTAAATTTGGTCTGTAGCTTTTCAAGGGGACCAAGGATCAGGGTTAATGGAGTTCGGAATTCATGAGAGACATTGGTAAAGAAACGGGATTTCATCTTATCAAGGTCTTTCAGTTGAATGAGCAATTTATCCAGCTGCTCATTTTGTTGGTTGACTCGCAGGTAAGCCTTCTTTATTTTACGTCGGCTTCGGATGATCGAGAACACAAGAACTAAAAGAGTCCCAACAACAATCACGCCTGCAGCAATGCTAATAAGTTGCTGTCTGCTTCTCAACTCAAGAAGCTTAATCTCTTTCTCCTGTAGCCTCAACTCAAAATTCCAGACCAGGTTGTTAATCTCCTGTTCGTTTTCAATTTTCTGAAGGCTGTCAGTATAGATCACTACTTGTTGAAGCGTAGTTAATGCTTTATCATTTCGATGTTGATTTAGGTACAGTGTATATAAGAGTACATTTGCCCTTTTTATCAGGGAGATATTACCTGCCTCCAGTGCTAAAGAAAGTGCCGTATTCAAATTGGTTTCCGACTCCTTTTCAGTTATTATGTTTGATGTCCCAGAACCAGAGCTCCTCCAATATTTGGGTCTGGATATCTTCATATAAACCCAAGCCAACTGCCTTTTTATCTGCAAATATTCATAAATGGGGATTGCAAGTCTGTAATAATAAATGGAGGAATCAAGATTGTTTTCTCCTTCATGTTTCCCAGCTAACATTTTAAAATAATTTGCCCTGAAATATTTATTATCAAGATGTCCAAGAAGTTCTCCATAAAGCTTCAAGTAATAATCACTGGAATCACTTTTATAAGACAGACTTATATTGTGAAGCCAGGAAAGGTTGTTAAGCTGCCATGTAAGAATACTCCCTTTATCAATAATTGACTTCGCCAGTTCTAAATACTCAGAACTCTTTTGCTTATTCGCCCTCCCATAAGCAGTACTAAGTAAAAGATAGGCAGCACAAAGCCTGTCTTGATCCTTCAGAACCAGGAAAACATTCTCAGCCACATGAGCATGTTCAATCGCCTCCGGCATTAGTGATATATGGAAATAGTTGTATGCAATAGATAATTCAGAGATGCCTTCGCCAAACCTATAATTAAGCTCTTTAGATAACTTTAGGGCTTCCTTCCCATATGTTACTCCTTGCTCCAACTCAAAGTTCCTAAACTCAAAACTCAACAGAGCCAGGGTCTTAACTTTATTGGTATCCTCCTTCATCATTGGCAGGTCTGCCACCAATGAATCGATCAGGGCCTGTCCCTCTTTTTGAGCATGGCAAATTGAAATGGTGAGAAAAAGAACCATCAGAAAAACGAATCTTTTAAAGATGCATGTCATCCGACTGGATTAAGAGAACAATAAGATGCTGAATAACATGATAAATATAAGGAAAAAAGGAAACTTAGATATTTAATCCATCAAGCCGACAATATCTAACTCCTGAAGTCAATACTCTATTTCATCTAACCTCAGAATTATCAAGGGTTTCGGAAGGGTCAAAAAAAAATTCCTCACTGATTTAAGTGAGGAATCCGTTTCAGTACCCTGAGCCGGAATCGAACCGGCACGGGAATTACCCCACTGGTTTTTGAGAC
>CALCGJ010000155.1 GCA_937900965.1 uncultured Bacteroidota bacterium
CTCGGGAATGGTGCAAATGGACACGCTCAACCAGTTCTTTGAATGTGTAAACGATAAGGATTTTGTCATTCCCTTTGCCCCGGTTTTTATGGAGATGAATTTCAGAACCAACAATGTATTTGTGGTGGGGATTTTCCTGTATAGCACTACAAGCATCCAACAGGTTCCGATCATCTACCTTAATCCCACTAACTATACGTGGAAGAAGATCTACATCAACCTGACCAACAGCCTGAATGCTTACCCCGGAATGCAGAAATTCAGGATTTTTATCTCTGCAATTCAGACATCTTCAGAAACGGATGCCCTGATCCTTTTTGACAATATCAAAGTGGTCACAAGACCCTCGCAGTAATGAACAGGAGTTTACAGGTATTTAAGTATGTTCTGGCAGACTATGTTGCTGCACTACTTGCCTGGTTCCTCTTCTTCTGCTATCGGAAAATCGTGGTGAATCCCAATATTTTCCAGCAACCTGAGATCATTTTTACCGACACTAAACTCTACATCGGACTGGCCATCATCCCGTTACTGTGGTTGAGCTTTTATGTGTTGATCGGGACCTACAGGAAGGTTTTCCGGAAAGGGAGGCTTCGCGAATTTGGGATCACGGTACTTACAACAATAATTGGGGTTACTGTTATCTTTTTCAGCCTAATCCTCGACGATGTTATCATCACAAACCGGAACTATTTGCATTTCTATTTTGCCCTTTTAATCCTTCACCTCTTCTTCACAGCTTCCTTCAGACTTTATCTTACTTCCCGTACAGCATACAAGATTCATCATAAACTAATTGGGTTTAATACCATCGTCGTGGGTAGCAACGGAAATGCCATCTCTATTTACAAGGACATTGAGAATCAGGAAGAGTCGTCGGGGAATAATTTTGTGGGTTTTGTCAACGCACAAACATACAAAACCTACAAGTTGGGTGAGTTTTTACCACATCTTGGCGAACTGAAGGATCTGCACCGTATCGTAACGGAATATCAGGTAGAGGAGGTAATCATTGCTATTGAACATTCTGAGAATCATACAGTTGAAAAGATTATTACCGAGCTTGAGGATACTGATGTTGTGATCAAAATCATCCCTGTAATGCAGGATATCCTGATGGGTTCAGTGAAAACGACCTCTATCTTCCATGCCCCACTCATCCAGATCTTTCCCGACCTGATGCCCGATTGGCAGATGTCGTTGAAACGGATTTTTGACATTTGCGCTTCTGCCATCTGCCTGATAATCCTGTCGCCCATCATGTTGGTCACAGCTATTGCTGTTAAGACCTCCTCACCCGGAGACGTATTGTTTTCTCAGGTGCGCGTTGGGTTAAAAGGGCATAAATTCGTTATGCATAAGTTCAGGACCATGTACAAGGATGCGGAACAGGATGGTCCCCAGCTCTCTTCAGTGAACGACCCACGGATTACACGTGTCGGAAAATTTCTCAGGAAAGTCAGGATCGATGAAATTCCTCAGTTTTATACGGTACTGAAAGGTGATATGAGTATTGTTGGCCCACGTCCCGAACGACAGTACTATATCGATCTGATCATTGAACGTGCTCCTCATTACCGGCTGCTTCATAAAGTAAAACCCGGAATTACTTCCTGGGGCCAGGTAAAATATGGTTATGCTGAGAACGTAGACGAGATGGTGGACCGACTGAAGTTTGATATCTTATATATTGAGAACATGTCTCTGGCTATGGACTTCAAGATAATGATATATACTGTGTTAATCATTCTGCAGGGGCGTGGAAAATAAAATCTCCCCAAGCAGGCTGGTCAACTCTCCGGCTTTTCCCTTTAAAAAAATATCAGTAATTCCGTTTGTATAATTTGATTCTTGGGGATTAATCTCGATGATCTTTGCTCCATTCTGTTTTGCCATGGGAGGAATCTGGTTGGCTGGCATCACCTCTCCTGTAGAGCCGATTATCAGGAATACATCTGACTTGCCTGCTGCATCATAGGCCGCAATCATAGGCTTCTGTGGGATTGGTTCACCAAAGAAGACAAAATCAGGCTTCAGTAACCCCTGGCAATCCGGACATCTTGGAGGAAGTTCTTCCAGGCTGATCTCCCTGTATGGGGACTTACGAAAACAGGCAAGGCAAACCAGTTTCATGGAGTTTCCGTGAAATTCATAAACCTGCGTGCTTCCGGCCTCCTGATGCAGGTTGTCAATATTCTGTGTGATAATCCTGTGAAGCATTCCCTCTCTCTCCATTTTGGCCAGCATGAGATGAGCGCTGTTTGGAGTGGCTTCTCCAAAGAAATCATAAAAGATCTGTTTGATTACCTTCCACGACTCTTCCGGTTGCGCGAGAAAAAATCCAATCTCCAGATACCTTGGATCATATTTGTTCCAGAGACCTTCTTCACCTCGAAATGGAGGGATCCCACTCTCTACAGAGATGCCTGCCCCTGTAAAAGCTGTAGTAAATTTTGAATTTCGTAACAGGATTGCTGCTTCATGAACCACTTGTTCCAGGTTATAACTCACTGATCTATGGAATTAAAGTGTGCTGGTTTTAAAGAAATGGGTAAATTTACAGCAAATTCTGAAACCAATGAAACGTATTCTTCTTATCCTGTTGGCGGTGACATCTGTCCATTTTTCTGGCTCCCCTGCAGAACAGCAAAAAACGCATGAAATATTAATCGGTGTATCGGAAGCACCACCATTTGTAATTTTCGACAGTAATAAAGTCAGGGGAGTTTCGGAAGATCTCTGGAGAAATATTGCCGACAGTCTTCATATTACCTATAAATATGTCCGGTTCACCAACTACATCGAAATGCTGGCATCATTGAAGAGAGGAGAGGTAGACATGACGATTAACCCATTGACCCTGACAGATCGCCGGCTGCTGGATTTTCGCATCTCTATCCCATTCTATACCTCCAAACTGGGGTTGGCACAACGTGGCTCATATCAGATCCCCCTTATCTCCTCTTTAAAGCCCTTGATGAACTGGCGTACGATGAAGCTGATCATATTGCTATGTTCGATCGTATTTGTCTTTGCCATTTTAATGTGGCTGGCAGAGAAACGGAAGAATTCAGGTCAGTTCAGAAAAGGACACAAAGGGATAGGAGACGGGATCTGGTGGGCATTTGTTACCCTGACCACAGTAGGCTACGGAGATAAAGTACCCATGACAAAACTGGGGCGGGTCCTGACCATTGTCTGGATGTTTTATGCAATAACGCTAATGTTTCTCTTCACTGCGGAGATCTCATCCGAGCTTACCATTACGAAACTCCAGGGCAATGTCTCATCAATCGAAGATTTACGCAAGATCAAGTTGGGGACTCTCAAAGAGACAGGGTTCTCCTCATTTTGCCAGATTAACCACATTCAATTCACTCCCTTTACCAGCGAGGAGGAAGGTTTCAAAGCTATAATTGAGAAAAAAATAGAGGCCTTTGTCGGGGATGTCTCCACCCTGGAGTACCTCTTTGACAAGTACAAACTGGGTAAAGACCTGATGATAACCCCAAGTAGCCTGAATGAACAATATTTCTGTTTTGGCGCCAACCGCGAACACTCATACCTGATTGACCAGATCAACCCGGTGTTGCTGAATATTACTGAAAGCTCGGATTGGGTTGAGATCCTGTATAAAAACGATGTCAGATAGTAGTACCTACTTCAACCAGCGGTCGAGCCAATTAAAAAATGTACGTTGCCAGAGGATACCATTTTGTGGCTTCAATACCCAGTGGTTCTCATCCGGGAAGTAGAGGAATTCAGCCGGAACATCCCGTAACACAGCAGCATTGAATGCAGTCATACCTTGTGTAAAGACAACCCTGTAATCCAGTTCGCCATGAATGATGAGGATAGGTGTGTCCCAATTCTGCACATACTTATGGGGTGAATGGGCATAAGCCTCCTGGGCTACCTTGTTTGATTTATCCCAGAA
>CALCGJ010000156.1 GCA_937900965.1 uncultured Bacteroidota bacterium
AATTTGCTTTATATCAATCCCTTACACACCTCACAGAAAAAGCATTCGCCCGGTAACTCGGATAATACGACACTGAATGATCGTAATCATCTATGACATGCGCCCAGGCCTTCCATGGTCCATGTGAAGTTGATGACCAGAAGAATGTAGCAAACGCATCAAACTCCCATGATCTATTAAAAAACTCAGCACCTGTCAATAGAGTGTTAAATCCTGAATACCCTGAATAAAGTAGAGGACTCCCTGCAAATGCATTACCCTGATAAAGAGCAAAAAGCTGGTTCCAGTCCGATTCTGATGGTACATGCCAACCAGGAGGGCACAATCCCTGTAACTCTTCCACATCATCATGTCTCATCAGCTCATCCCATTGATAAAGAGCTCCATATTGTGTACAGTTTGACGGAAGATCGTTGTAACAATATTTTTCCACCAAGCAATTGTCCCGTTGAGCCCTTGAACTAATAATTGACTCACCATAGTTCACATTAGCAGCCATCCAGCATTGAGAACCAATTTGAACGGTTGGGTATGTCTTCCCATCCCGGATATCTGCAAGATTATCCCCGCAGGTAAATGGTGAATCCAGTCTGACATCCAACATCAAATATCCAGCATCCGAACAATCTGCAAAATTCGTATAAGAATAGGTAACCTGGTGAGTCCCCACTCCCGCAATTGCCGGAAAAAAAGTCCCACCCATCACACCTGCCCCACTGAACACACCCCCGAGGGGAATCCCTCCTCTTAGTTGAATTGGTTTGGCGTTCGTGGTTGTAATCGTATCGAAGCAGGATGTAAAGATTACTACCGGTGCTTCTGCAACGATCATAGTAATTGGGTTTCCAGAGGCCGGATTACCTGATGTACAGGTTTCGGATGATGTGAGTAAGCAGGTCACAATATCCCCATCATCAGGCGTATATGCGTACACACTATTATTAGTTCCTGCACCGATTCCATTGACCTGCCATTGATACACCGGAGTAGACCCACCATTGGTGGCAACTGCCGTAAAAGCTACAGTTATCCCTTCGCAAACAGGGTTAGCTGAAGCTGTGACAGAAAGAGAAACCGGGAGCAGTGGATTCACGGTAGCGATATAATCTGTTGTCTCACTTCCGCAACCTGTTACACTCGGAGTTATGGAATAGGTAACCGTTTGGGGAATGGGACTGGAGTTTACTAATATTTGCTGAATCGCATTGCCTGATCCTCCCGAATATCCTGACACATCAGGCGACGAAGCAACAGCAGTCCAGTTGAAAGAGCAACCAGACAAGCTGCATTGCAGGTCAATTCCGGTCGTTTCACCTGAACATATCTCTGTAGTAGGAGGTGTGATGGTTACCACTACCGTTGGTAAAACTGTTACTACATAATCGATCTCCGAACCCACACAACCTTCCGCACTTGTGGGAACGATGTGATAAGTAACGTATTCAGTATCTGCCCCAGAGTTGATTAACAACTGGTCGATGTTAGAACCAGTACCATCAGAATACCCTGAAACATATCCGGAAGAACCAGTTGCAGTCCATGCATAAGTAGTACCGGAAACATGCGAAAATAGGTTAACAGTTGCTGTATCCCCACTGCATATTGACAGGGTTCCAGGAACGAAATAGGCGTCCGGTAGCGGATTTACCATCACAGGATAATCGAGGGGAACAAACATGCAGTTAGCGTTTTGAGGAGTTATGTTGTATGTGACAATTTGGGGAATAGTGTCGGTGTTGACCAGAGTTTGTGCGATAGTATCACCAGTCCCTCCACTGTATCCTGTAACCAGAGGTGAGGAAGCAATAGCACTCCATGAGAAGGTTGCGCTGGTGATATTGCTATTTAGTGCAAGGCTGGTAGTATTATCCGAGCATAATGAGAGAGTTGGAGGTGTCACAAAGACCAGAGCCTCTGCAACAACCGTTAACTGCACAGTATCACGACCAGTACAATCTTCAGGTGAGACTACTGTTACGCTATATAAACCCTCCACTCCGGTCGTGAAGGTCTGTCCGGTATCGATGCCTATCTGACCAGTTGTCAGGTTATCCCAGGAGTACGTACAATCGTTACAAGTCCCTGCGTCGAATGTAACCGAATCACCCTGGCAGATTGTAATATCAGAGCCTAAAGATGGGGCAGGAGGCTCGTATACACGCACTATAAGCCATCCTGTATCAAAGCGTGTATCGATATGGTGTGCAATTAATCTTACTGAATAAATCCCAGATGTCTGATAAGTATGATCTGGCATTTCCATGTTGGAGAAGTTATTTATCCCGGAAGCAGGGTCCCCGAAATCCCAGGCAAGGCTATCGTACTGTGGCCAGATAGATGCTGAAAACGAGATAGACTCCCCTTTGCAATTATCGGCCCCATTGATGTATACATAGTAGGTTTGGAGAAATTGCGGAAGGCCATAAAAAGAGTTATTTCCCTCCAGATAAACCGCATTATCTTCAAAATTGCACGCTAATCCCTGTGCAGAGGGGTTGTGGATCACACACAGGGAGTCCTTGAGTTCTTTAGAACCATAAATTTTCCCGTCAGGAGCCATCATCAACTTTGTAAAATGAAGTGTGGAAGAGATATTAATCTCGCTCTGTTTAAATTCTGAAGAATCGA
>CALCGJ010000157.1 GCA_937900965.1 uncultured Bacteroidota bacterium
GCAAGATCTCCCTTTTCGGAAAGTACCAGGATCAAACCCTGGCCGGCCAGTAAAATGTTCCATCCACGGTATCGCTTCCCCTTCCACATGCGTTTGCCATTGTTCAGGTTTAAGCATGTGAGATAGGGACCGTCATAACCATAAGCATACCCATCGTAAATTACCTGGTCATTGAAATCAACCTTCATTTCAGATGAGGTCCACAGCTCTTTGACGGAATATTTATCTCCATTTTGCGACACGGAGACCCGTCGTACACCTTCATATTCCTTGCTGAACAGCAGGTCGTTCTCCACAACCAAGGCAGGCTGAAGGATACGGTCTTCAACAGGCCATGGGTATTCCCAAAGGATACGACCAGATGCAGGCTCAATGCTTGTGGCGCCAGACTGACTCATCAGAAGTACCTGGCGGACACCTCCAATTGTAAACAACTGGGGAGAACTATAGCCAAACCCACCGTCGGGGCCAAACCATCGTGGTTCTCCGGTTTCCAGGTCATAGGCGGCCAGTTTCCCTACAATACCTACTATTACAATGCTGTCCACTACCAGTGGGGAACTCGTATATCCCCACCCTGAAGGTTGGGTTTCGCAATCCGCTGCCGCAAACCTGGACCATATCAGTGAGCCATCTGTGGCATCCAGGGCATTCAGGATGCCGGTACCACCCATGGTATAAACTCTACCTTTATGCAGAGTTGGCGTGGCCCGGGGACCAGCGCCTGCATGTGAATCCCAGAAACGGGCGCTATCACTGTGTTTCCATACCGGGTCGCCCGTACTCAGATTATAACATGAAACAAGTTCATCCTCTCCCCGCTGCTCCTGGGTAAAGAAATAATTACCGTTGACAGCAAATGAGGAGCATCCCGGTCCGACTGGCCGACGCCATATCTCAATGGGAGGCGAAGCAGTCCAATCGGTCCCGATATTCAGCCCATGGGCGATGCCATCCCGGTTGGGCCCGCGAAAACCAGGCCATTCAGACATAGAATCAAGGACTACTGTGGCAGTGGCCAACTCCAGGGTTGTGTTACCTTCCTGAGCGATGAGTCTCTCCTCTGATGTCTTCGACCATCTCCACACAAGATCCGGGCTGAAATCTCCGGTGATGCCATCGTTCCTGAGGAGAATCCATACTCCGGATACAAGAATGATGGATGCTACCATACTCCAGCGCCTCACTCCGGTGCAGAACTTCATGGTTACAACCGCCCAGGCAATAAAGACAATACTAATCACAGGAATGCACTGGATGGCGAACATCATCCCCTGTCCCCCCATGGCAATGGATTGGTGGAGGAAGAGTGACGCAACGATCGGTGCTGCAATGAGAAGAAGAGTCCCTCCCAGGCGTTCAATCATGGATGCCCGGCTTAAGAAAGCCCACCATACTAAGACAAGAAGTCCGCATCCGAGACCACTGAATATACCCAGGATAAGAAACTCCGGAAAAACTGCAGGAATGGCGTACCTGAGAAGTAAAATCAGGATTGCGATTAAAATGCCGGGCCACAACCGGAGTCGCTTTCGCACGGATGGTTTGGTTGAGTTGAGTTGATTTTCTTTTGTAACCATTGCTCTCATTTTTGCATCAATTTTTGATTTTTTGATATAATTTTCAAATATATACTAAAAAGCACTATTTCGAAAACCTGATCATCATGAAGAAGAGATGATCCCGTTGATTATATAATGTCCATGTTCAGGTGAGCCTGCTACACATATTCCTTTGGCAAGTTTTTTGTGTATTAATTCACAGATGCATAGAGTTCATGGGTTTTTTTTCGTAAAATTGCCGTTTCATTTCACATAGATATACTATTATCATGTCCCAAACCATTAAAGTCAGGAAAGGTCTTGATATACAGCTCGTTGGTGAGGCCACAAAGAGTCTGATCAATATCTCTCCCCAGACGTACGCTTCCAAACCTATTGATTTTATTGGTGTTTTCCCGAAAGTACTCGTCCAGGCCGGCGATGAAGTCAAGGCTGGAACACCACTGTACTTTGACAAATTCAGGGAGCAGATCCTGTTTACCTCTCCGGTTAGCGGTAAGGTAAAAGAGATCAGAAGAGGTGAAAAAAGGGTTCTGAGGGAGATCATCATTGAAGCCGGAAAAACCAATGAATATGTTGATTTTGGGTCGGCGGACCCCCATGAATTATCCCGCGAGCAAATCATCGGGAAAATGGTGCAAAGTGGTGTCTGGCCTCTCCTCAGACAAAGGCCTTTCAGCGTCATTGCCAATCCCGAAGACGATCCAAAAGCAATTGTAATCTCCACGTTTGATACAAGTCCCCTTGCACCCGATTACAACTTCATCATGCAAGGAACGGAAGAAGCCTTTAAAGCAGGAATCTGTGCCTTACGGCGAATCACATCCGGAAAGATCTTCATGAATGTCCTCGACGGCAAGTCTACATGTGACGAGTTTCTGGATCCGGAACATGTACTGATCCACCGATTCCAGGGACCTCATCCAACAGGAAATGTCAGCACCCAGATCGCCAAACTGGACCCCATCAACAAAGGGGAGGTGATCTGGTACCTCCGGCCTCAGGAGGTGCTGATGATCGGCCGGCTGTTCCTCACCGGGAAATACGATGCGTCGAAAATATATGCACTTACCGGATCCATGGTAAAAAAACCTGCATATTACAAAACCATCGCAGGAGCTTGTATTACGGAGATGGTAAAAGGGAACCTCCATGAAGGGAAGTCGAGATTCATCAGTGGCAACGTCCTTACCGGAACCCGGATTGCTTCAGATGGATATGCCAGCTTTTATGATTCCCAGATAACAGTAATTCCGGAGGGCAATTACTTTGAATTCTTCGGATGGGCAATGCCCGGATTGAATAAATTCAGTTTCTACACCCAGTTTTTCTCCTGGATGAGCCCAAAAAAGAAATTCAACCTCGATACAAATTTTCATGGAGCTGAACGTGCGTTCGTCATGACCGGGAAATACGAAAAAGTCTTTCCGTTCGACATCTACCCGATGCAGTTGATCAAAGCGATCATGGTGGAGGATATTGACCTGATGGAAAACCTGGGTATTTATGAACTTGATGCGGAGGACTTTGCCCTGATTGAATTCATCGATACATCCAAAATCGAGATCCAGTCTATTGTGCGGGACGGACTCGAACTGTTACGGAAAGAAACAACGTAAGCTCAATAACAAATCAACGATTGCAATGAAAGGATTGAGACGATTTATCGACAAGATCAAACCCACATTTGAGAAGGGAGGAAAGTTAGCAATGCTTCACTCGACGTTTGAGGCGATTGAGAGCTTCCTCTTTGTTCCCGACAAGGTGACTCTCAAGGGCAGTCACATCAGGGATGCGGTTGACCTGAAAAGGACCATGGCCATCGTTGTGCTTGCCACAGTTCCGGCTTTGCTGTTTGGAATGTGGAATGTAGGCTACCAGCATTTCCTGGCCATTGGGATGGAAGCAGCCTTCTGGCAAAACTTCTGGTTTGGCTTCTGGCAGGTACTGCCAATCATCATAGTCTCTTATGTCACCGGCCTCGGTATTGAATTTGCCTTTGCCCAGGCAAGAGGGCACGAGGTTAATGAAGGGTTTCTTGTAACAGGAATGCTGATCCCGCTGATTATGCCTCCGGATGTCCCACTTTGGATGGTTGCTGTAGCTACAGCCTTTGCCGTAATCTTCGGGAAAGAGGTGTTCGGAGGAACAGGGATGAATATCCTCAATCCGGCACTGACAGCCAGGGCATTCCTCTTTTTTGCCTATCCCACCTCCATGTCGGGAGATAAGGTATGGATTGTCGACAAACCCGATGCCTTTACCGGTGCTACCCCCCTGGGTGATGCCATGGTAGGTGCCATAGATAATATTCCATACAGCCCCATAGAAATGTTCATGGGCTACATCCCCGGATCTGTTGGAGAAACGTCTACCCTTGCCATCCTTATCGGTGCAGTGATCTTATTGATAACCGGTGTTGCCAGCTGGCGTATTATGGCTTCGGTATTTGCGGGTGGGCTCTTTATGGGTTGGATATTTAACCTTGTCGGACTCAACGCATACATGGATATTCCGGCATGGGAACATCTGATCATGGGTGGCTTCGCTTTTGGAGCCGTATTCATGGCAACCGACCCGGTTACAGCTACTCAGACTACCAGGGGGAAATATATTTACGGCTTCCTGATCGGATTCTTTGCGGTCATGGTGAGAGTCTTCAATCCGGCTTACCCCGAAGGAATGATGCTGGCGATCCTCTTCATGAATGTCTTTGCTCCGCTGATCGACCACTATGTCCTGCAGGCAAATATCCGGAGACGACGAAAAAGATGGGAACGCGAAAAGGTTAATGCATAAATGAACACAGTATAAAGCAACAATAGAATGTTTAGCAACCGGTACATATTCATCTATTCAGCGGTCATGGTGATCATCGTCGCGGCATTGCTCTCCCTTACAGCTATGCTGTTGCAGCCACGACAGGAACGAAACCTGACCATTGCCAATATCCAGGGGATCCTTACCGCTGTGAATATTGAAGCAACCTCTGATGATGCAGAGGAGCTGTACAAAACCTATATCAAGACAGAACTTGCAATAGACCAGGATGGCAGGATTGCCAGTGTCTATAAAAATGGCAGGCTGGAGGAGGGTAAGGTACGACCTTTTGACATTGACCTGAAGAAGGAACTCTACAACAAAAAGATGGGAAATCCCTTTATAATCCCTCTTTACATAGCAGAAAAGGACGGAAATACATTGTATATCATCCCGTTACGTGGTGCAGGACTATGGGGCCCGCTGTATGGCAACATCGCTTTTGGACCTGATTTTAACGAAATCGTCGGAGCGGACTTTTCCCACGATAAGGAGACCCCGGGATTGGGAGCCGAGATATCAACGAAAGAGTTTGCCAACCAGTTTATTGGTAAAACGATCTTCAATGATGCCGGTGAGTTTGTCTCAGTCAGAGTTGTTAAGGGCGGAATAACTACCATGCCCACTGCCCAGCAGATCCATGGGGTGGATGCCATTTCCGGTGGAACCATTACCAGTATCGGAGTTAGCGACATGGTGAATAACTGTCTTGAGAATTATATCTCTTACATTCAAAACAATTTCAAATAAAACTGACTATATGAGTGCGGAAGTAAAAGAGAAGGACCCTCTGTTTTCTCTGAAGAATCGAAAACTGATCAGTGCGCCGCTTAACAAGGACAATCCGATCACCATCCAGGTGCTGGGTATCTGCTCTGCTCTGGCTGTCACCGCCAAACTTGAACCATCGGTGGTAATGGCACTTTCGGTCGTCTTTGTCCTGGGAGTGGGCAATGTGTTGATCTCCCTGCTGAGAAAGACCATTCCTCCACGGATCAGGATCATTGTGCAACTCACGGTCATTGCCACCCTGGTGATCCTGGTTGACCAGTTCCTGAAAGCATTTGCATACGATGTAAGCAAACAGTTATCTGTCTTTGTCGGCCTGATCATTACCAACTGTATCATCATGGGAAGGTTTGAAGCTTTTGGAATGGCCAACAAGCCCTGGCCCTCTTTCCTGGATGGTATCGGAAACGCTCTTGGATATGGCTGGATACTGATTGTTGTTGGGTTTCTGAGGGAGTTGCTTGGTTCCGGTACAGTTTGGGGGTACCCGGTTTTCGAGAAGTTCGGCCTCTATAGTGTGGGATATGAGAACAACGGAATGATGATTCTTCCACCGATGGCGTTGATCGTTGTCGGGGTCATCATCTGGGTGCAGCGAACGAAGGTACGTGAACTGATAGAAGAGAATTAATGTAAACCGATTGAAGTCATCTGATCATGCAAGAATTAACCAGTATATTCGTCCAGTCCATCTTCATCGACAACATGGTCTTTGCCTATTTTCTGGGCATGTGTTCTTACCTGGCTGTGTCGCGAACCGTGAAGACCTCCATGGGACTTGGGATCGCTGTCATCTTTGTACTTGGCATCACGGTCCCTGTTAACTACCTGATCAACGAATACCTGTTGGGGCCAGGATCACTGGCCTGGCTGGGTCCTGATTTTGTTGATGTCAACCTGAATTTTCTCAGCTTCATCGTCTTCATCGCTGTGATTGCATCCATGGTACAGCTGGTGGAGATGTTCATCGAGAAGTTTTCCCCTGCGCTGTACAATTCATTGGGGATATTTCTTCCGTTGATTGCCGTGAACTGTGCCATCCTCGGGGGATCACTTTTCATGCAGGAGCGGGAATACCAGTCTATTGCCGAAGCCACCTCATTCGGTCTGGGATCGGGTGTGGGTTGGTTGATTGCCATTGTAGGCATTGCTGCCATCCGTGAAAAAATTCGCTATTCTAACGTGCCGGCTCCATTGCGGGGATTGGGCATTACATTTATCATCACAGGGTTGATGGGGATAGCCTTTATGATGTTCTTAGGAATTAAAATTTAGCGTGCTCAATTAACAGAATATGTTGCTTCAAATTAGTCTCGGAATATCCGTATTATCAAGCATCGTCGTATTTCTCGTCGTTTTGCTTACCCTGGTGGCCATGTTGCTCTATGCCAGGAAAAAACTGACACCCCAGGGAGAGGTTCAACTGATCATTAACAATGAGACCGAACTGGATGTCAATCCGGGTTCAACCCTGTTGACCACATTGGCTATCAGCGATATCTTTCTCCCTTCTGCCTGCGGAGGAGGTGGTACATGTGCCATGTGCAAATGCCAGATCTTTGAAGGGGGAGGCAGTATTCTTCCCACGGAGGCTCCCTACTTTACCAGGAAGGAGCAGCAGGATCACTGGCGGCTTGGATGCCAGGTGAAGGTGCGGGAAAATATGGAGATTGCCATTCCGCCGGAGATCTTTGGAATCAAGAAATGGGAGTGTGAAGTGATCTCAAACCGCAATGTGGCAACCTACATCAAAGAGTTTGTAGTGAAATTACCGGAAGGAGAACACCTGGAGTTCAAATCGGGAGGATACGTCCAGATCGATGTCCCGAAATGTTCCGTGGATTACAAAGATATCGAGGTAGAAGAGGAGTATAGAAACGACTGGGATAAATACAAGATGTGGGATTTGAAAATGAAAAATTCCGAAACCATCTTCCGTGCCTACTCCATGGCTAACGAGCCTGCTGAAAACAACGTTATTATTCTGAACATCCGTATTGCCACTCCTCCGTGGGATAATAAATCCTGCACATTTATGAAGGTGAACCCGGGCATCTGTTCCTCCTATATCTTCTCCAGGAAGCCGGGCGACAAGGTGACGATCTCAGGTCCATACGGTGAGTTTTTCATAAAGGACACAGACAGGGAGATGATGTTCATTGGCGGTGGCGCCGGAATGGCCCCCATGCGCTCTCACATTTTCGACCTCTTCAGGACAAACCATTCCAGGCGAAAAGCTTCATTCTGGTATGGTGGCAGGTCTCTGAGGGAGTTGTTCTACATCGATGAGTTTGAGAAAATTGACAGGGACAATCCCAACTTTACATTCAATATAGCTCTGTCGGAACCGCAGCCCGAAGATAAATGGGATGGAAACGTCGGGTTCATTCACCAGGTGATTATTGACAATTACCTGAAGAATCACCCCGAGCCGGAAGAGATTGAGTATTACCTCTGCGGCCCGCCCCTGATGAACGAGGCTGTGTTAAAGATGCTGGACAACTATGGCGTACCTGAGGAGATGATCGCATTTGATGATTTTGGTATCTAAGCAATTTGCTATGCCGGTTTTTCAACCGTTCAGGCAATCAGTACTGTGCCTGTTATTGCCTGTCATAA
>CALCGJ010000158.1 GCA_937900965.1 uncultured Bacteroidota bacterium
TTTAACTTGTGTTAATGCATCCTTAAGGTTACCCTGTGCCTGAATGCCTAATGAAGCAATTGCGACAAGCACGCAAAGAAATAATGTTCGTTTCATGAGTTAATAATTTGGTTTTAATGTTTACATAGCCTCTCCTGCCGCTGCAGGAGGATGTCCATAATTAACATATATGATTTAAATGGATGTGCGAAAGTAATAAATAAATCTTTTTACATGCTCATGTAAGGAACAAATAATTTGAGCAGAGAATATCTGACTAAAAATCAAAAACTTTACGGGGATAGTAATCCTCCCCGGATCCTCTTTCATGGCTGGTAAATCCGCAGATAATCTACATGCGCTGCCATTGGGAACATTTTTTTCTTATCCTCAGGTGAGATAAAATCTGGATCAGCGTTTTGATAAATTCCGTTTCCTACTGAAAAATAGATAGGTTCATTATTCAGTCCCGGTTCGGCGTATTCCCAGATTTTCACATTGTCCATATAAATTACAATCCGGTCCACCTGAATATCCGCTGAATACAGATGAAACTTTTCCGACAAATCAAACGGAAAACGGAACTTCTTTGTCGCAACCATTGCATCACTGCCATCAGGTTGCAGGCGGTGTAATGAAACAGTGAATGCCTTTGAATCCGAACACTCAAACTCCGCTATATCATTTTCAGGTTGCCAGCCATTTGGACTGTATGAGACCAGTGATGTCCAGTATGTGCCACCACCAGGTGTTACCTTAATTCTGGCCGCAACATAAACAGGGGGGGTATAGTTTGTTGTTGTGGCGATGAAACCAGAAACGATAGGGGTTTTACCCTCTCCCGGGTTCAGGTCTGTTATGAGTGAAACTCCGCCCCATTCATTCCATAGTACCTGGTTCGGATTCCACTCACAATAATTTCTCGGATCATCTGCTGGCACCAGTGTACCATCAGGATTATACATTCCACCGTTACAACGATGAATATGGTTGACACCCCACACTGCACAGGTGTTCACAGAATCGGTCGGCGGCCTGTCCGACTCAAAGGTAAATTCATGTGATGCCACCTTGACATACCCTTCAGGTGCCACCTCTTGTGTTGGAGGGTTCTTAAGAACATAAACAGGTACATGAGAGCAACCAGCAAAGAGAATTGCGATTAATATGTAGATGAAATTCTTCATTTAGTTAAAAAAAGCTGCCCCAACTTAATGAGGCAGCTTAAAAAAAGTGTTTCAACCGAAGTTATCTCTTCATAAACTTCTGTGTCTCAAAGCCGTTTTCGGTCTGGATCTGTACGATGTACAGTCCTGATTCGAGGCTCTGAGTGTTGATTTGCATGCTGTTTCCACTTGCATTGGTGAAAAAGACCCGTTGCCCAACGGTATTGAATACCTGAACATTTACAAGCTTCGCCTGAGAGGCGATATTAAGGAATTGATTTACCGGGTTGGGGAACAGTCGAATGCTTGCTTTTTCAGTAGTGGTAACCGGATCTTCAATTCCAACGATCACCTCCTGGAAGCATACATTATCAATGTAGCACATCGGATCATCACTACCATCGGCTGCTGCATAGATGTCAATAACTCCCAACTGGTTGGGGCCGGCAATATCCCATTGCCACGCATTGATCATTACACCATCCAACCACAACTCGGCCATGGCATTGTCGAGGTCAACAATCACTTCACTGTTTGTCCAATCACCAACGGTATAGGTGAATTCTGTCTCGTTGAAATCAGCATCCTGCATAAAGCCAGTGCCATCGGAACGGAAGTAGATCTGGAATCCCCACTCGTTTGCGGTTCCGAAAAGAGTCATGTCCTGCATGATGTTATAGTATCCGCCATAGGTTCCGGTTGGCACCATAATATCAAGCATGATTGACCAAACACCTTCTGTGGTCTGATTCAGGTTGTAGATCAGGTCTGATTCAAGTACTGCCAGATCAATGGCGAGTGAATTCGGTGGCGAGAGTGACTCCGCATCAGTTACAAACCCATCGTAAGGTCCACCTGGATCATCGTCCCATGTGGTCCAGAGGCCTCCTGACTGAGGACAGAGAAGCGCTCCGGCTGTGTAAGAGTCGAAATTGTCGCAATCTGAAGGCGGAAACACCTCCATAAAGCATACATTATCAATATAGTACATCGGATCGTCAGCGCCCGGAGCAGTAGCATAAATGTCGATTACACCCAGCTGATTTGGACCAGCAACATCCCACTGCCATTCATTTATCAATGCGTCATCTATCCACAGCTCTGCCATGGCATTGTCGAGATCAACAATAACTTCACAGTTTGTCCATTCACCGACAGTATAGGTGAAGTCTGTCTCGTTGAAGTCAGCATCCTGCATATATCCAGTGCCGTCTGATGCAAAGAAACACTGAAATCCCCATTCATTGGCTGTCCCAAACAGGGTCATATCCTGCATAATGTTGTAATACCCGCCGTAGGTTCCTCCGGTTGGCACCATAATATCAAGCATGATTGACCAAACACCTTCTGTGGTCTGATTCAGGTTGTAGATCAGGTCTGATTCCAATACGGCCAGATCAATGGAGAGTGAATTTGGTGCAGATAGAAACTCAGCATCAGTTACATATCCATCGTAAGCTCCGCCGGGATCATCATCCCAGGTGGTCCAGAGGCCGCCTGACTGAGGACAGAGAAGTGCACCGGCTGTGTAGGAGTCAAAATCGTCGCATGCAGATGGCGCAGCTCCCGGATCGATGACAAGGTCGTCGATCATGAAGACAAACGCATCAAAAGAGACACACTGAATAGCCACGTAAATGTCCTGCCCTGCGTAAGCCGACAGGTCGTATGTATACTCAGTCCATACCATTGGTACTTCCACATAAGGTGCAGCTGAGATGACCGTAAAGTCGGCAGGATCGTTCCCTGTGGTCGACACGGCTACATTAAATCTCTCCATTCCATACTGATCTGTGTACGATTTTGCCCAGAAAGTGAATGAAGCTACATCGCCAATGGTGACCTGATCTGATATGAACCAGTCATCATTGCCCTGGCTTCCAGAGGGAACAGCGGCCATACAGGCACCAAATTGCAATCCTGAATGGGGTTGAATCTCCGGATCAGCCGTCATTGGTGGATCTGTTGTAGCCGGATTGAAAACAATGAAAGCCATCTCTTCATAGTTGTGCGGGAACGTAGTACCCGTAAATCCATAAGTCGGAAGGAAATCAACATCATTGACCGTCCACGGAGTAAAATCGAAGGTCCATTCAACTTCAGCTTCAAAATCAATGGCTAAATTAGTTGCATCGCCATTGGTATTGGCTGCTTTAACGTTGTCGACAACCGTAGTTGTCGAAGCAATGCCTGTTGTTTTGGTATGCATTGCCTGTGCAAACATGATGGATGAGGAAAACAGCACCATCAACACTGTTAGTGTAAATACTCTCATAATCATAATTTTTAGTGAATACTTGGTTTTGGTTAAAGCAAATATATGGATAAAGTTTTCAAATGCAAAATTCAACGAATTTAATTTACCTATTTACTTGAAAAACCGGGTAATGGGAAACCCAAAAAGCCATTCCGGTAATTTTATCAGTCTATTCCTAATTTTTGTAGCTTTACATACGTTTAGTATTAGTAAACTTATTAAAAGTAATACCAAGTGGGGATTAGAAGCCTGTGGCAAATTTGTCTCGTATCACTAATTATTTTCTTCTGGATTGACAGTGATGTTCAATCCCAGCGCTATTATACAAGGACATACACAGAGACCGACGGTTTGTCGAGTTCCAGGGTTTTTGATGTTGCTCAGGACTCGGCCGGAGAGATGTGGTTTGCCACCCGTACAGGAATTTCGCGCTACACTGGTATCCGGTTTGTAAACTACAACCTGAGTGATGGTTTGCAAACCAAAAGTTATGCCTTTTTAACTGTTGACGAAAAAGGAATATTATGGGCTTTACCTCAAAGTGGTGAACTCTGCGCTCTGAAATTTTCGGACGGTAGGTGGGAAGCACGGTTCTGTGACAGCACGTTGAAACAATCGCCCTATTTTACGGCATTTGATGTGTTTTACCAGGATGATAAGTTAGTTGTGGCTGCAGGAACCAATAAATCGGGACTATTTATCTGCCGGGATGGAGTTTGGGAACACTACAGAACGAATGACGGTACTGAAAACGACAGGATCAACGGAATAGCATACACAGGCGATGCCATATACATTGCTACGGGGAAGGGATTTTCTGTGATCCAAGGCAGAGAATTATCTGAAGTGCATGCCGAAAACATCCCGTATCTCCGTAGCGAGATCCTTGCCCTTCAAGTGGCGCCCCCCTCCTTTGAGAGATCCGACACAGTGATCTGGATGCTTGGCCAGAACTGGCTCGGCACTTTCTCTCAAGGGAAGTTTCGTTTGGTGGCATCAGGATTTGATATTCCTACAAAGGATATAGGAAACAATTGTTTTCTGTCGATCGGCAGCAACGGGGAGATCTGTTTCGGCAATCCCATTTATGTTTATCGGTATTCGGAAAGAACAGGAGAAACTGACAAACTTGACAGAAACAGTGGGTTGATCACCAACGGGGGAACTTCAGCTTTGACCGACCGGGAGGGCAATCTCTGGGTGACTGGCTTACGGGGAATCACCAGGATACCTTCCAGAAGATTTCAGCAATATTCTGATAAGGATGGACTGTACAGCAACGAAGTAGCCTCTGCTCTTGAGATGACTCCAGGTCATTATGTATTCGGACATCATGGGGCAGTTACCTTCTACGATAACACTCATTTTACTCCTTTCAAACTGTCAAATCCTTCCGGAAAAGGTGAATTTGAAACCAGGGTTCAGGATATGGATATCGACCGTTCAGGAAATTTATGGCTCGCAGTATCGGCAAATGGGGTGGCTAAAGTGAGTAAAAACAAAGAGGTTACCTGGTACCATGAAAAGAAGGGCTTGTCCGAAAATGCAAACAGTGTTCTGGTAACTTCTGACAATCAGGTTTATGTGGGAACAAACAGTGGGTTATTCGAATTTTCAAACGGACGGTTCATTCAATTGGCAAAGAACAATCAGTGGATTAATAATGGGGTCAGGAAAATATTTGAGGGTCCGGATAAAGAGATCTACCTGGCATCTTACAGCCGTGGGTTAGCCAGAATTTCAGGAGACAGCATTGCCCAGATCACCTCACCGGATAATCCCCTGGCAAACAATGTCTACTCCTTTTTCGTTGATAACCAGAATCGGGCCTGGGTTGGTACTGCTGCCGGGTTGTTTACCATTAGCGGTTTGACCCTGACAATGGCTGACAGTGGGAACCTGGTCATCAAAAGGCCGATATATCTGATTCTGCAGGACCATCACGGATGCCTCTGGTTTGGTACTGATAATGGCGTTTACAGATGGAACGGCGAGGTACTTGATCACTTTACCATCAACGACGGATTTTCGGGACTTGAAGTTAACCGGGATGCAGGTTTCCAGGATCATAACAATGATATCTGGTTTGGAACGAATAATGGAATCACAAAATTCGATCCGGAAAATGATTATGATCTCAATAAAATACCACCACCTATCGTCAAACTTACGTTTGTTGAAGCGGGTAAGGATACCTTGGGACTAAAAGATAACCTGGTACTTCCCAGTAGACTGAACACCCTTGTTTTTCACTTCAATATAACATCCTATATTGATGAACGTCAGGTTTTTTATCAATGTAAACTGGAAGGGTTTGATAACGAGTGGTCAACCGAAATATTTTCACACAACAACCTCTACCGTTATACGAATCTGGCCCCGGGCACCTACCGGTTTTGTATTAAAGCCAAAAATGCCCTAGGAATCTGGTGTGATCCCGTATGTTCAGGAACGATCAGGATAAAGTATCCCTTCTGGGCCCAATGGTGGTTTATTTTGCTTGTGGCAGCGCTCGTGGTTAGTTTGCTGTCTATCTTAACATACCTGGTTGTCATTAGAAGGTACAACCTGAAACTGACAAAGATGGTGGCCATTCGAACGAGGGCTCTGAGGCGCTCTGAGATGGATTTGCAGGAGAGTAATGAATCAAAAGACAATTTCTTCTCTATCATTGCACACGACCTGAAAAGCCCATTCAATGCTATCCTGGGTATGCTTGAATTACTGACAACAGAGTATTCGGAATTCAGCGATGAGGAGCGACAAAAAATCCTGATGAGTCTTCGGACAGCTTCTATACGGACGATAGATCTGGTGGACAACCTTCTAACATGGGCACAGGCCCAAAAAGGATTGTTGCCATTTGAACCTGAGAAGTTTGACATGATGGAGCTGGTAAAAGAAAATGTTTTACTTTTTGAACCTACTGCAAAGACAAAACGGATCAACCTGATCGTTCCTCTCTCAGATAATGTTGTAGTATATGGAGACCGGAACATGATCAATACAGTAATCAGAAATCTGATATCCAATGCGATAAAATTTACCTATCCTGAAGGTGATGTCACAATTAAGAAGGAAAAGGACAGTGGAATGAAAGTAACATTTTCGGTTATTGATACTGGATGCGGAATGACTGAAAGTGCAATAAACAACCTGTTTATTATTGATAAAAGAACCACCACGAAAGGAACCAGTAATGAAACAGGGACTGGTCTCGGATTGATCCTATCAAAGGATTTCATAATGAAAAATAACGGAAAAATCTGGGTAGAAAGCAAACCGGAATCAGGATCCACCTTCTATTTCACTCTTCCGGTCAATCCACCCGGGAAACGTTAAGGCAAGTTACTTTGCAGCCTGAAAAGAGACTAATATGGATTCTGAGATCAATATCCGGCTGGCGAATCCGAACGACTGGCAGGTCATCATTGATATATACAACCAGGGGATCGACGATGGATGCAATGCGTTTACACGACACATTTCCGTGGAAAGTCAGCGAAAATGGCTGGTGGTCCACGATGGTATTAACTACGCCATATTCGTCGCTGAGGTTGGGGGGATTGTAATAGGATGGTTAAGCCTGGGTCCATACCGGCCTGAACGTGAGGCGTTTCGGAAGACAGGGGAGATCAGCTACTACATCGACCGAAGATACCGTAACCAGGGAGCAGGGAGGAAATTAATGGAACACGCACTTAGAAAGGCACCGGATTACGGGCTGGAGATCCTTCTGGCTTTCCTGCTCGATATCAATACGGCGAGCGTCAGGTTGCTCGAAAGGAACGGGTTCAGTCAGTGGGGTCATTTTCCCGGAAATGCTGACTTTAACGGATTCATTTGCGGCCAGTTTGTGTATGGGAGGAATGTTACTGGGACCGGCAAAACGATCTGAGAAGCAGATTTCAGAAGATCAATTATAGAATAATAACTTTTTTAAGTATCTGTGTATCAGAAGAATGGAGCCGTAATAGATAGGATCCAGAACGAAACCCATTCACATTCAGAGTTAAATTGTTCTGCCCGGAAGATAACCTGCCATTGTAAAGAGTGCCTGCCTTTTTTCCTGAAAGATCGTAAAGTGAAATTTCCAGAGCCTGATTGTTTTCTGAGATAATCTCAATGTAAACTGAACTTCTGGCAGGATTCGGATAGATATCACCTACCTGTAATGATCCTATATTCGAATGATCATCAATACCTGCTGTTGGATCATACCATGTACTGTAGACCCCGTTACCCTGGGTTCCGACTGCAATGAAGCCATCGGTTTGACGGGCATCGATCATATCCACAAGTACGGAACCAATTGAAGTGGCACCTTCCCTGACCCATGTTGTGGAATCCCCTTGCAGCTCAGTAGTGGAGTAAAGGCCAACTGATGTGCCGGCAAACCAGACTTTGTGTCCCTGGTAAGTGAGAGATTTTACCCAGCGTATGGAAGGGCCGGATCCCGTTCCACCGGTGTTCTCCTCCAGGTTCCCTCCAGCCGGGGTCCAGGTAATCCCACCATCTTTGGAAGAGTAAATACTCTCCACATTGTAGTTTGAAAAGACGACCACCAGATTGTCGGCATTATTCTCATCCACATCAATACAGGCGACAAAAGCATAATAGGGAAATGTAGGACCGGTGATCTCAACCGGCATGGAATTCCCTGTGTGCGCATCTTCGAGCTTGTATACCCGCCCCAGGTTGGTGCCGTAAAAAAGTTGATTTGCCGGGATTTTGGAAATTGAAATGACACTGATCTCCGAAGCATCCCCCACATCTACGTTACTCAAATGCTCCCATCCGACATTTCGAAGATTGGTATCATAGGATGCCGCCTTCAGATTATCTTTTCTCCAGATGCTGGTTACGGTAGGCAGATAGAAGGTTTCATAATTGTTTGGATCCAGGGCAAAATTCTGATAAAATGGGAACAGGGAGTTGGAGCCCATGATGGGATTGTAGAATTTCAGCAATGTATCGGGAAGTTGGGGAAAGATGTTTTTGGTATGCATCTCTGTATCAAACTGAGTGGTCCAGATGTTCCCGCTGTAAGCTGAGATGATACAGTATTCCCAAGCAGGTGCCACGCAGGCAGCGAATCCGTCGAAACAGATGTCAATATTGAACCAGAAAGCCGATGGCTCATCAGAAACGGTATAGTACCAGTTGTTATCCTGCAGTCCACCCAGGATCCAGTCGTCGGTGGTGCCTGTATGATCGATGGTGACAGAGTAAAACTGGGTGGTAGTCAGTTTGTTATTCAGACGGTTCCAGAACATATCAGCACTGTCTGCCATACAGTCGTAGGTGATGTATATCCCACCGTCGTTAGCCATGAAAAGGACACTTGGATCGGAAGGCAGGAAGGTGATACCATGCTGATCAGGATGGAGCGCATGCAAAGAATCCATGTCAAACGGGTATCCTCCCATGAAATTGGTTTGAAGCGAATCGGCAAACCCGTTTTCTGAGCGGAACATGTTCATGGCTGCCAGGAATACCACCTCTTCATTATCGGGGCTTACCTTCATATCGAAGGTATACCCTCCGTAAACCATGAATGAGTTGGGAAAGCTGTTCATATTGCCATTACCACCACCGGGCATGTTGGATGTTCTCTCCTCCCAGAAGCCGGTATCGGCGGAAGCCTGCCTGGTATATTTCCAGAAGGTGTTGACGGTATTGAAAACACCGTTAAAAGGTGAAAGTTCCGGGGAGGGAAACTCTGAAAAGATATACATCACATTTTCGTTCGACGGGGCAATCGCCAGTCGGGTTACCCTGTAATCCTCAGGAAAATCAGGCGGGGTGATGTTTTTCCACTCGATTCCATCAACCGATCTCCAGATTCCCGCCTTGGCAGGACGTTCAATAGACCAGCAATAGCTGCTCATAGCAGCGTAGAGGACTCCTTCCGAAGTGATGGTAATCTCTGTGGAAAAAGATTTATTTTCCAGATCTCCCAGTACCATATTCCAGGATGCACCTCCGTCTTCTGATCGCATGATAGCGCCGTAGCAGGCAGCATAAACAATATCCTTGTCGGTGGTCACAGGATCGGTTACGATCTTCCATACACCCTGGAACACCCGGTCCAGGAATGCAGGAGATCCGCCCTGTGTAAAGGGTAACGGTTCCCATGTAGCTCCATTATCGGTGGATTTGAATATTCCGTCACCGATGCCGATGGTTCTTACGTTAGTGCTGACATTTCGTTTGGTGGTGCTAAGCAGTTCACCGGTACCGTAGTACCAGATGTTGTGTTTGCCCGGCCGGCTGTCCTGTACCAGGCAGGTAGCACTCTGTTCAGCATCCGGAGAGGTCGCTTTCGACCAGTTTTGTCCGCCATCCATTGAATGCCACATCCCTCCTGAAGCGCTTCCGGCGAGGATATGATCTTCATCATCAATATCAAGCGCTATGCAGAGCATTCGTCCTCCGATGTTGTCGGGTCCGCGCAAGTTCCAGGTCTGGTTGCGTGAGGTCTCTTTAACCGATAATCCCGAGGCAAAGGCCAGCTCCCGGCTGCGGATGCCGGCTGGAATTTCATCTGTAAGGGGGTCTCTGAGTTTCATCCATTCCCGTTCGGCCATAAAGGGAAGCATAGCACATCCCGGCAAGCGCTGTTGGTCATTTTGATCAATGACTGGTAGTTGGGAAATGGGTTGGTCGGCAGATTTCGACAGAATCAGAAAATATCCGGAAATGAGGATGATGCCAACAACCAGGATAAATCCGGCAACATGATGAGGAGAGACAATTCTTTTCATTGGATTAGATTTGAATTAAACAATCAGACACATGGAAGATTCAAATATACAGAACAAATCACCATAATCCTATATTTTCTCTACCTTTGCAAAAATTACCAGTTTCACTAATTCCAAAGCACCTTGAATTTTACTGATTTTGGATTTGATCCCCGGCTGATGGAGGGAATCGAATCACTTGGATTTGAAATACCCACTCCCATACAACAACAGGCCATTCCAGTTATCATGGAGGGAAAAGACCTGATTGGTGCGGCTCAGACCGGCACCGGAAAAACTGCCGCATTTTTACTCCCCATCATTCACCGGGTGTTGAAAGAGGATTCCGGGTCTGGAATAAAGGCTTTGGTGATCGTTCCCACGCGTGAACTTGCAGTACAGATCGACCAGCATATGCAGGGGCTCTCTTATTTCACCTCTGTGAGCTCAGTAGCTATCTATGGAGGCACTGATGGAGCAACATTTACACGGGAGAAAACTGCTCTGACAGAGGGCGTGGATGTGGTTATATGTACCCCTGGCCGAATGCTCGCTCACCTCAACATGGGGTATGTGAATTTCTCCACCATCAGATCCCTTGTTTTGGATGAAGCTGACCGGATGCTCGACATGGGTTTTGTCGATGACATCATGAAGATCATATCTCATGTTCCGAAAGTAAGGCAAACATTGCTCTTTTCAGCCACGATACCTACGGATATCAAAATACTGGCTAAAAAGGTGTTGAATGATCCGTCGGAGATTAATATTGCCCTCTCAAAGCCTGCTGAAAAGATCCTGCAACTGGCCTATTCGGTTTACGATACACAGAAGTTGCCACTGGTAAAATATCTATTGGGCACCTCGAAAGGAAGGACAATCCTGATTTTCTGTTCTACCAAAAGCAGCACGAAATTGCTGAGCCGTGAATTAAAGAAAGCCGGACTTGAGGTTCAGGAGATTCACTCGGATCTGGAGCAGAAAGAACGTGAGAGTGTGATGAACAACTTCCGGGCAAAAGATATTCAGGTACTGGTAGCTACCGATGTGGTGTCGCGAGGCATAGATGTAGAGAACATCGATCTGGTACTGAACTACGATGTTCCCAATGATGCAGAAGACTATGTGCACCGCATAGGGCGTACAGCACGTGCAGAAGCCTCAGGAGTTGCGATCACCTTCATCAATCCTGATGGACAGTGGAAGTTTGCCGAGATCGAAAAGTTGCTTGGAAAATCAATACACAAAGGGGCCATTCCGTCCCAGTTTGGCGAAGCACCGGAATACGCGCCCAAGAAGAGACCCATTGGAAACTTCAGAAGAGGGAAGAGGTAAAAGAATTGCCATAAGAAATTGCACATGAATTGCACACGAATTGCACATGAAATATCAAGAATAAATAAATGGCAATCTATGGCAATCTATGGCAATTGATGTGCAATTTCTTCTTTAAGATTTTTTCTTCAACACTTCCTCCTGCATCCCCTTCGGAAGGGGTTGGTATTCATAGAATTCCATAGAGTAATTTGCACGGCCGCTGGATAGGTTCCGCAGCTGCGTTGCATAGCCGAACATCTCCATCAGGGGAACAAAGGCAAGGACCTTCTGGGCACCTTTCCGGTAGCGGCGCATTGCCTCGATTTTTGCCCGGCGGCGATTCAGGTTGCTCACAATATCTCCAATGTAATCATCCGGTGTATTGACTTCCACCTTCATGACTGGTTCCAGAATAATGGGGCTTGCTTTCATGAAGCCATTTTTAAAGCAAATCGAAGCGCAGGTTTGAAACGCCATATCGGACGAATCCACCGGATGAAAGTTTCCGTCAAGCAACACCACCTTCACATCCACAACCGGGTATCCTGCAAGTATCCCACGATCCAGGGTTTTCAGGATCCCTTTGTTCACACTTGGAATAAATTCTATAGGAATTCTACCCCCTTTGATTTTATCAGAGAATTCATAGCCCTTACCTTCGTTCGGTTCCAGCCGCATCAGGGTTTGGGCGAACTGCCCCTTGCCACCGGTTTGCTTTGAATGTTTGTAGTTGGATTCCACCTCCATGGTAATTGTCTCGCGGAAAGCTACTGAAGGCTCACTAACCACTGCATCTACCTTGAATTCGTGTTTCAGGCGATCGATGATGATCTCCAGGTGCAGTTCGCCCATCCCGGAGATAACGGATTCCTCTGTTTCATCGTCATAGCGGATATGAAAAGAGGGATCTTCGTTGGCTAGTTTCGCAAGTGCTTCTCCCAGTTTGGCCTGTTCAGGACGTTTCGCCGGAGAAATTTTCATCTCAATAACCGCAGGGGGAATATGGATTGATTCCAATAACATCTTATGTTCTGCCCCACACAAGGTATCTCCTGTTTTAGTGAATTTCATTCCGATCAGTGCAACGATATCACCGGGTCTGGCCTCTGACACCTCTTCCCTCTCTTTAGCCCGGATCTTCAGGATCCGGCCGATCCGTTCGTACTTCCCTTTGGTAGAGTTGAAAACCTGCATCCCGCTTTTCAGGGTGCCTGAGAAGATCCGGGTAAATGTCTGTTGTCCGACGAAAGGATCATGAATCAGCTTGAAGGCCAGCGCCGAAAACGGTTCGGTTGGAGATGGGTGACAGGTATGGGTTTTTTCCGGATCGTCGGGATCGATTCCCACAACAGCTCCCACATCAACGGGTGACGGGAGGTAGTCCAGTACCGCATCAAGCAGTAACTGGATCCCTTTGTTTTTATAGGCGGCACCACAGAATACGGGAGTGATTAGTAACTTCAACGTGGCATCCCGGGCAGCAGTTTTCAGTAACTCAGACGGAACATCACCCTCCGCGAAGAAAATTTCCATGATCTCATCGTTGAACTCAGCAACTTTTTCAACCAGTTTGGCACGTGCCTCATCGCATTTGGCTTTGAGCTCTTTTGGGATCTCTGCTTCAACCCGGTCCGTTTCAGTAAAGAGATAGGATTTTTGTTCAATAATATCACAGATTCCAATAAAAGAATCCTCTTCACCGATTGGAATATGGAAAGGAAATGCATTGGCATCCAGGTACTTGTTCATCTGATCCACCACCTGGCAGTAGTCTGCCCCGGTACGGTCCAGTTTATTGACGAAGGCAATTCGAGGCACCCTGTACCGATCGGCCTGATTCCATACGGTCTCGCTTTGTGGTTCCACGCCTCCAACCGCACAAAAAACAGCGACCATCCCATCTATAACCCGTAGTGAACGCTCCACCTCTACGGTGAAATCAACGTGTCCGGGTGTGTCAATCAGGTTAATCTGAAAATCCTTCCAGGTACAAGAGATGGCAGCTGAAGCTATTGTAATACCTCGTTCCTGCTCCTGTTTCATAAAATCCATGGTCGCCTGGCCATCGTGCACCTCTCCCATTTTGCGGGTGGTACCCGTGTAAAATAGAATCCGCTCTGTTACTGTGGTTTTGCCCGCATCAATGTGAGCTGCAATCCCGATATTTCGAAGTTTATTTAATGTCATATACTGTTTTTGGGGGCGCAAAGGTACGGATTTTAGCTATGCAAATCTTGTTTTCAATGGGTTTTATCGTCAGGGAATGAATGTATATCTAATTCTTTTCTGATCAAACACAGAATCCCGGAACTTTGCGTTTGTATTATTCCGGATCAATTTATGTTAAAATATGTAACGTTCCGGAAAGAAATGAGTCTTACTAACTGATAAAAAAGACCCTATTCATGATAAAAATCCGGAACATTCATAAATCATATACCAATGGACAGATGAACCTTCATGTTTTAAAGGGAATTAATCTTGACATTGAAGCCGGAGAGATGATCTCCATCATGGGACCATCCGGATCAGGAAAATCCACCTTGTTAAATATCTTTGGGATTCTCGATAATTACGATAATGGCGAATATTACCTCGACGGGAAGAAAATCCAGAATTTGAATGAGCGGAAAGCAGCATTGTTACGCAACCGGATGCTGGGGTTTGTTTTTCAGGCGTTCAACCTCGTATCGTTTAAGAACGCTATGGAAAACGTGGCCTTGCCGTTATATTACCAGAAGGTCCCCCGCCGGAAACGCAACAAGATTGCGTTGGAGTATCTCGACAAATTAGGGCTTAAAGATTGGGCTCACCACCTTCCGAATGAACTATCGGGAGGCCAGAAACAACGTGTTGCGATTGCCCGGGCCCTTATTACACAGCCCAAAGTGATCCTGGCAGATGAACCAACCGGAGCACTCGATTCAGTAACCTCGCAGGAGATGATGAACCTGCTCACTGAGATCAACCAGACTGGTATCACGATGATCATTGTAACTCATGAACTCGATATTGCCCGCCGTACACAAAAGACCATACGGATCATTGACGGAACGATCCAGGAAATCGTGGAAAATGAAGTACAAAGTACGAAGTACGAAGACAGAACTCAAGTTAGAAGTAATGTCATTGCGAGCGAAGCGAAGCAACCGAAAAACGAAGTAACTTCTGTGTCAAGACCGAAGCAGTACGAAAAAGTCGCCTGACAACTCCTGGTTAATACCTGGAACAACTAAAACCCTTAAACTGACAACTTACAACCGACAACCGACAACCTGAAACTCGATGTTTGAACTGGATAAATGGCAGGAGATTTACAGTACGATCAGGAAAAACAAGCTCCGTACGTTTCTCACAGGGTTTGCTGTAGCGTGGGGCATTTTCATGCTCATCATTTTACTTGGGTCGGGGAAGGGATTGGAGAATGGAGTCACGGATCAGTTCCAGGGCGGTGCCAATAATGGGATCTGGATCAGCAGCGGGATGACAAGCAAGGAGTTTAAAGGACTTCAGGCCGGACGAATGATCCGCTTTACTAATGACGATTACAATCTGCTGAAGGAATCTGTCCGGGATCATGAATACATGTCGTCCCGGATGTTTTTAGGCAATATCATAACCTCTTACAAGAATGAATACGGCTCGTTTTATCTCTCCCCATGCCATCCCGACTATGGAAATATCAAGGAAGTTGAGATGATCCGGGGGCGCTTTCTGAACTATCTCGATATTGATGAGTTCAGAAAAGTAGCTGTTATAGGGGAGAAGGTAAAGCAGGATCTTTTCAAAGAACCCGATACCGTGGCCATGGGAGAATATCTCAACATCAATGGCGTGTTGTTCAGGGTGGTCGGGGTTTTCAGGGATTTCGGACGTGACGACAGCGAACAACGTCGCATTTATATTCCTATATCAACAGCACAACGTGTCTTCAGCGGTCAGAATGTCGTAAGCCAGATCTCCTTCACTACCGGTGATGCCTCAGTGGAAGAGGTCGACCTGATGCTGGATTATACGAGAAACCTGCTTGCAAAAAAACACACATTTGATACGGAAGATCAGCGGGCCGTG
Organism: uncultured Bacteroidota bacterium; assembly: GCA_937900965.1. GTDB lineage: Bacteria > Bacteroidota > Bacteroidia > Bacteroidales > FEN-979 > QYOJ01. The sequence goes on from CALCGJ010000158.1 coordinate 15,537, forward strand.
TCGATCTGGAATAAGAATGAGGATTTCAGGAGATTCCAGGGACTGTTTATGGGTATCCGCCTTTTCATCTGGATTGTGGGAATTGGAACCATAATTGCCGGGATCGTGGGTGTAAGCAACATCATGATGATCTCGGTAAAAGAACGGACAAAAGAGATTGGAATCAGAAAGGCTTTAGGGGCAACACCTTTTTCGATTATCAGCCTGATCCTTCGGGAAGCGATTGTAATTACAGGATTTTCGGGATATATCGGATTGGTTCTCGGGATCGGTGTACTGGAACTCATATCACGGAATCTGCCTGAAACTGACTTTTTCAGAAGCCCGGAAGCCAATTTCTCAATTGCAGTTGGAGCCACCATACTTCTTATTGCGGCGGGCACACTGGCCGGACTTTTCCCGGCAAGAAAAGCCGCGAGGATCAAGCCGATAGAAGCGCTTAGAGATGAATAAAGAACCTCGACCCTTTAACCTGAGAACAAATGTTTGACCTGGATCGTTGGCAGGAGATTTATCATGTATTAAAGTCCAATAAGTTAAGGACTTTTCTTACTGCTTTTGGCGTCTTCTGGGGAATTTTTATGCTGATTATCATGTTGGGTTCCGGCAATGGCCTTGAAAATTCCGTTTCGCGCAATTTTGCTGATATGGCCACCAATAGTGTCTTCATCTGGACACAGCAGACAACCGTTCCCTACAAAGGATTTCCCAGGGGCAGAAGGTTCAACTACGACAATGATGATGCTACGGCGTTACGAAATGCGATCCCGGAGATCAAATACCTGGCTCCCCGCATCCGCGGAGGCGATTTCTTCTCAACCAACAACGTGATCAGAGGATTGAAGTCAGGATCTTTTTCCATCATGGGCGAATACCCCGAGTTTTTTCTGATTGATCCACTCTATATTGATGAAGGACGGTTGATCAATGATATTGATATCAAGGAAAAACGGAAAGTAGTGGTGATAGGTAAACGGGTAAAAGAGCTTCTTTTTGAGAAGGATGAAGAGGCTCTTGGAGAGTATATTCAGATCCAGGGGGTTTACTTTAAAGTGGTGGGAATCTGTAATTCGAAGCGAAACGGGGAGCAGGCCGAACGTGAGAACCAGAATATCTACATGCCCTTCACCACCCTGCAAAAAACATACAACTACGGTAATATTGTCGGATTTTTCGGCATCACCTCAAAGGATGGAATATCGGTCAGTGTTGTTGAAGAGAAAGCGATCGAAATTCTGAAACAACGTCACGGGGTTGCTCCCAGCGACGACCGGGCCATCGGACATTTCAATCTTGAACAGGAATTCAGGAAGTTCCAGGGATTGTTTACCGGCATCCGGGTGTTGGTTTGGATTGTTGGAATAGGAACATTGATAGCCGGAATCATCGGTGTAAGTAACATCATGCTGGTGGTGGTCAAGGAGCGAACGAAAGAGATTGGCATTCAACGGGCACTTGGTGCAACACCGGTTAAGATAATCAGCCAGATCATCATGGAAGCTATTGTTCTGACAACCTTTGCAGGATACTTTGGCCTGGTGATTGGAGTTGGGCTTCTTGAGCTTGTAAACTATGCTATGGAATCTTCCGGGGCCGACTCGGATATGTTTTACCAGCCCGGTGTGGATTTCAGGGTTGCAATGATCGCCCTGACCATCCTGGTATGCTCAGGAGCTCTGGCAGGATTTATTCCTGCACGGCGGGCAGTGGCTGTAAAACCGATTGATGCGTTGAGGTATGAGCAATAATAGATGGTGAAATAGCGAAATAGCGAAATAGTGAAATAGCGAAATGGTGAAATTTAGATATCTATGAAAAAGACGAGTGTACTTAAGAAAATAATCAGAATAGCTGTACTGGTTATCATTTTAGCAGCTTTTGGAATAACCATATTCTATCTTTATAACAAGTCAAAAGAGAAACCTGTTGTTTTTATAACCGAGCAGCCTTTTACGACCAACATCATCAAGAAGACTGTGGCAACGGGGTCTGTGATCCCACGTGAGGAGATCGAAATCAAACCAACGGTTTCCGGAATTGTTGAAAAGGTGTATGTGGAACCCGGCAACAAGGTGAAGAAAGGAGATGTCCTTGCCAAAGTCAGGATCATTCCAAACCTGGTTAACCTGAACAATGCTGAAGGAAGGCTGGAACGTGCACAGATCGCCTTTGATGATGCCAAAATAAATTTCAACCGTCAGGAGAAATTGAAGAGTGGCGGGGTAATTTCGGCTTCGGAATTCCAGATGGCAGAGATAACCTATCGGAATGCACAGCAGGAGTTGTCGGCAGCTGAAGCCAACCTGGAACTTGTCAGGGAGGGAACGACTAAAAAAGCAGGAGCTGCTACCAATACCCTGATTACTTCCACCATTAACGGGATGATCCTGGATGTACCTGTCAAGGTTGGGAGTTCGGTTATTGAAGCCAATAATTTCAATCCCGGAACAACCATTGCGTTTATTGCGAACATTGGTGATATGATTTTTCAGGGCAAGGTGGATGAGACTGAAGTTGGGAAGATCAATCCAGGGATGCCCCTTCTGTTGATGGTAGGAGCAATTGAAAACGATACCTTCGAAGCTATCCTGAAATACATCTCCCCCAAAGGTGTCCTTGAGAACGGAGCCGTACAGTTTGAGATAAAAGCCGATGTAGATTTGAAAAACGACAAGTTCATCAGGGCAGGATACAGCGCCAATGCCGATATTGTACTACAACGTGTTAACGATGTAATGGCAATAAAAGAGAGCTTATTGCAATTCGAAAATGATTCCATTTTTGTTGAGGTTGAAGTTGCTCCGCAACAATATGAAAAGCGGATGATTAAAACCGGTTTATCCGACGGCATTAACATCGAAGTACTTTCGGGTCTGACGAAAGATGACAAGATCAAGGTCCCCCAACTGAGAAATGCCGGTAACTGATTTTACCGGTTTACTGACGAAGGATATCTGAAGGTGGCTGTTTTCGCAACAATCAATATCCAGGCCAGCCATATAATAAGAATTTCTATATAGAACATGGGCCCGAATAAAAGATCCGGCAGAAAATTTGCATGTTCAGGCTGGACCAGGCAATGAATAATGATCATAAAAAACCTGATCAAAACTGTGATCTGGATAATGAAGAGGTTCAACGGGATGAACCATATCTTTTTTACCCAGGGTCCCGGTACGATGAGAAACAGCACAATAACCAGGCACATTTGCTTTATCCCTGAAAGATTGAAGATGTAATTAACGTAAAGTCCGTTTGGAAGGAGCAGGCTGATCCCTTCCCGGGTGATATCAACCTCGAACAGAGGATTGACAATCGCCGGAATGATGGTGAGCAGGAAGTTTCCAATAGCATCACTGATAACGATAAAAGGCTGGAAATTAACGATTTCAATTTCAAAATTTCCCCAGATCAACTGAAAAAAAAGAATGATCAGAAAAAAAATCCACACCTGGATGATTAACGGAATGTTCCAGCTTTTAATCTTGTTTGGCAGGTCTTTGTAACGGGAAAAAGCCATCTGGCAGGATTTTTCTCAAAATTAGGAAAAAATTAGTTGCCAAGTTGCTCTTAAAATCGTTGCGTATAACCGTGACAATAGGGAGTGGATCCTTTGTGTTCGTAATAATCCTGGTGGTAGTCCTCTGCCTTATAGAATGTTGTTGCAGGTTTAACTTCGGTTACGATCCGGTATCCCTTTTCTTTCAGGATTTCAATCAACTTTTCAGTGATCTCTTTTTGTTCATCATTTTGATAGAAAACAGCCGACCGGTATTGTTCTCCCACGTCGGGTCCCTGGTGGTTCCACTGGGTTGGATCATGAATCTCAAAAAACAGTTTTGCCAGCTCTTCAAAGCTGATCCGGGATGGGTCAAAGGTCACCTTAACCGCTTCATAGTGACCGGTAGTACCGGAACAGATCTCTTTGTATGTTGGATTTTTATTTCGACCTCCGATATAACCGGATATAACAGAATTTACTCCTGAAGCTTTCTGGAGAAAGTATTCAACACCCCAGAAACAGCCTCCGGCGAAAATAGCCGTATCGGTCATCCCGAAAGTTTTTTCAGGAACAAAAACCATTGAGATGGAGTTGACACAGTGGCGGGTGTTTTTAGAAGTAAATCCCTCTCCTTCAAATATATGACCGAGGTGTGCTCCACACTTTGCACAACAGATTTCAGTACGGTGTCCATCTGCATCCAGGGTGTGTTTAACAGCTCCGGCGATCTCATCATCAAACGAAGGCCATCCGCAACTGGCATCAAATTTTGCTGTAGATTCATACAAAGGGGCTTCGCATAATTTACAGACATAGGTCCCTCTCTCCCAGAAATCGTAATATTCGCCCGAAAAGGGACGTTCAGTTCCTTTGTAGAGGATTACATGCTCTTCATCAGGTGTTAATTTCTTATTGTCCATGTCATTACTGGATTGGCTTTGTGTGCATCCCTGAAAGGAAAGCAACGCAAACAAGATACCAAAGGTAAGTCTTGTATTCATATTATTAGTAAATAGTCTGAATAAAACGGAAAAAACAGAGAAATAGTGTGTTCCCATAGGTATTAATAAATTCTTTGAAAGAGACAAAATGAGCGGTGAAGTGCCGGAATTTGTACTTTTGCCGAAAAATTACAGCATATTATGAAGAAAATTCTTGGAATAGGGAATGCCCTGGTGGATATTTTAATCCGGATTGAGCAGGAGTCCCTTCTCGAACAACTGAACCTTCCAAAAGGAAGCATGCAGCTGGTCAACAAGTTGCGTAGTGATGAAATTCTGATGACATTGAAAGATGTTCCACAAAGCCTGGCAGCTGGTGGATCGGCCGCTAACACCATCCATGGCTTGGGTATGCTGGGCGCATCTACTGGATATATTGGAGTAATTGGCCGGGACGAGTTAGGTCAATCCTTTGAGAAGGATATGCGGGATGCAGGGGTAACACCGTTTCTTATTCAGAGCGATACCGAGACAGGAAGAGCTATCACGCTGATCACTCCCGACTCGGAGCGTACCTTTGCTACCTTTCTTGGAGCTGCAGTAGAACTTTCGGCATCCGGCATCCGGCATCTGGCATCCGGCATCTTCCCAAATTACAACTATCTTCACATCGAGGGATACCTGGTCCAGAACCACGAGCTGATCCGGACAGCCCTGGAGCTGGCCAAGGCAAACGGACTCCTGGTTTCTCTTGATATGGCCAGCTACAATGTAGTTGAGGCGAACCTGGATTTCCTGACGGAGATGGTGAAAAAGTATGTTGACATCCTCTTTGCCAACGAGGAGGAGGCCCAGGTGTTTACCGGCTATGAACCCGGGCAGGCATTGCATCACATCAGCCAGTATTGTGAGGTTGCCGTCGTAAAAACCGGTAAAAATGGCTCGCTCGTTAAGTCTAAGGAGGTTGTTTCCGAGATTGGCATCATTCCTGTCAATCCCATTGACACCACCGGCGCCGGGGACCTTTATGCCGCAGGTTTTCTATATGGTCACTCTCTCGGATGGCCTATGCAACAATGCGGTGAGGCAGGAGCTTTGCTTGCCGGTAACATCATTGAAGAGATTGGCGCGAAGATGCCTGAAACGCGATGGGAGACAGTGAGAAAAATGGTGACAAGGTAATAGGGTGACAAGGTAATAGGGTGACAAGGTGATGAGGTGACAAGGTGACAAGGTGACAAGGTGATGAGGTATTATGGAGTAGTAGTTTAGTTGTTGAGGGATTTTTTAAGTGCTTTTATCAAACCTGTCAATTGTGCTCTGATTAAATTGCTTTTATTAATGAATTGACTCAGATTTCCACTGTCTAAATAGCCGAAATCACTGGCAAGAATTAATTGTGTTTCAAGTTCAGCAAGACTTCCCAGTGAGAATTGAATAAAACGGATAAAATCACGTTTTTGATTTCTAGCTGCCCCTTCACTGATGTTTGAAGGGATTGAAACAGCTGCTCTTCTTATTTGGCTGGTTAAACCGTACATTTCAGAATTTGGAAATGCTTTTGTTATGCGATAAGCTTCTCTTGCCAGATTCATGCTCTCCTTCCAGGCATTAAGGTCTTTGTGTGTTTTCATTTGTTAATAATTTTGATTTTTCTCATTAATCCGAAAAATCGAAAAAGGTATACATCTTGCATATATTTTTTCACATCCATCATATCTCCTTGTCACCTCATCACCTCATCACCTTGTCACTCTTTATCCTTTGAAATTTAAATTTAACCTTGTACCTTTGGAGCCCTTTTCGAAGCAATTCTTAACCAATAATATACGTAATCAATAATCTACCATGAAGGTATACCTGACAAACGAAATCCGGAACATCGCATTGATTGGCGGTGCTAAATCGGGAAAAACTACCCTGGCTGAGGCTATGATATTTGAAGGAGGTGTTATCAATCGTAGGGGAAGCGTGGATGATAAGAATACGGTATCCGATTACCGTCCGATTGAGCTGGAGCGCCAGAACTCAGTTTCATCTTCCATACTCTACACACTTTTTGAAAATATAAAGATTAACATCATAGATACACCTGGTTTTGATGATTTTATTGGAGAGGTAATTTCTGCGATCAGAGTGACCGATACGGCTCTGATGTTAGTGAATGCTCAGAACGGGGTTGAGGTGGGTACAGAGACTACATGGAGACAAACCGACAACATGGAAATACCGGTTGTTTTTGTTGTGAATCACCTGGATGTTGAGTTGGCTAATTTTGATGAAACCGTGCGCCAGCTTAAGCAGCAGTTTGGCAGCCTTGTTACTGTTCTTCAGTATCCTGTAAATCAGGGCAACGGATTCAGCTCCATCATCGACCTGCTGAAGATGAAGCTCTATAAATATGCTCAAGGGGGAGGAAAACCGGAGATCCTCGATATTCCTGCAGAAGAAAAAGACAAAGCAGAAGAGATGCATGCTGCTCTTATTGAAGAGCTGGCATCCAAAGACGAAGCCTTGATGGAGGAGTACTTCGATAAAGGAACCCTTACCGAGGAACAGATCAACAAGGCTCTCAGGATGGGATTAATGTCGCGTGCAATGTTTCCGGTGATGTGCGTCAGTTCCAAACATGACATTGGCGTTAGCCGGCTTTTAGAGTTTATCGCCAATTCCGTACCTGCTCCTGATGAGATGCCGGGAGTCAAAACTACGGATGGGAAGGAACTTACCTGCAAAGCAGCCGATCCAACGTCTCTCTTTGTATTCAAAACGGCTGTTGAAACGCACCTGGGAGAGATCTCCTACTTCAAGGTTTACGCCGGTGAGGTAGCAGAAGGTCAGGATTTGATAAATTCCAACAGGAATTCAAAAGAACGTATTCCCCAACTCTTTGTCATCAATGGCAAGAACAGGGAGAAAATTGGAAAGTTTGTCGCTGGTGATATTGGGGCAACCATCAAGTTGAAAAGTACGTTCACCAATAATACCCTCGATTCACTAAAAAACCCTGATGATATCATCGAACCTACTATCTACCCAAATCCAAAATTCCGGGTAGCAGTAAAGGCTGTAAACACGAACGATGACGAAAAAGTGGGAGCTGTTCTGAATGAACTTACCAAAATGGATCCAACGCTGCTTTTCGGCTTCTCAAAAGAGTTGAAACAACTGATTCTTCAAGGACAGGGGGAGCTTCATCTGAATCTGGTCAAATGGTTTGTGGAAAATATTGAGAAGGTTCCTATTGAATACCTGTCTCCTAAAATCCCTTATAGGGAGACAATAACCAAATCAGCTAAAGCAACCTATCGCCATAAAAAACAATCCGGGGGCTCAGGACAGTTCGGTGAGGTTCACATGATGATCCAGCCCTTTAAGGAGGGGATGGCCGATCAGTCTGAATTCCCGATCCGCGGACGTGATACCATTGAACTGGAATGGGGCGGAAAGCTTATTATGCACACCTGTGTCGTTGGTGGTGCTATTGATTCACGATTCATGCCGGCTATACTTAAAGGGGTTATGGAGAAGATGGAAGAGGGCCCATTAACCGGTTCCTATGCACGCGATATAGTCTTTAACATTTACGACGGGAAAATGCACCCTGTTGATTCTAATGAAATCTCATTCAAACTGGCCGGAAGACATGCTTTTAGAGAGGCTTTCAAGAACGCCGGGCCAAAGATTCTCGAACCGGTTTATGATGTAGAGGTGATCGTTCCTGAAGAGAAGATGGGAGAGGTGATGACCGACCTGCAGGGAAGGCGCGCTCTGATCATGGGGATGGATAGCGAAGGCAATTACCAGAAGATCAAAGCGAAAGTTCCCCTGGCCGAGATGAATCGCTACTCCACAGCGCTCAGCTCCCTGACGAGTGGACGGGCTACCTACAACATGACGTTCGCCGAATATGTTCAGGTTCCTTCCGAAGTGCAGGATAAATTGCTGAAAGCATACGAAGAAGAGGAGCAGGAGGAGGATTAAGAGCCCCACCCCTAACCCCTTTCCACCTCACCCCAAACCCCTGCCTCCAATTCACCTCACCCCAACCCCTCTCCTGAAGGAGAGGGGCCATAAAAATGGACACTGTAGAACCGAAACATGATGCCTATGCTGTCCTGAAAGTCAGTGACTTTCGTCTCTTTATCAGTTACCGGTTTTTCATTACCATTGCTTTCCAGATGCAGGGCCTTATAGTAAGCTGGCAGATGTATGAGCTTACACATGACCCGCTTGCTCTCGGACTGATAGGTCTGGCTGAAGCGTTGCCATTTATTTCCATAGCGCTCTATTCCGGCCATGTGGCCGACCGGTATAACAGGCAAAGGATTATTGCCTGGTTTTCGGTATTATTTCTTTTTGGAACTCTGTTGTTATTTGCCTTCAGTTACGAAGGCCTGATGGCAGTTATGGCGCTGGGAGTTTTCCCAATCTATTTCGTTGTTGCATTAACCGGGATCGTAAGGGCCTTCCTCTATCCCTCAACAATTGCTCTGATGGCACAGCTGGTGCCAAGGCATCTTTACACCAACTCCTCTACCTGGAATAGCACTGTTTGGCATATCGCAGCCGTCTCAGGACCGGCATTGGGAGGATTGATCTATGGATTTTTTGGTGTTCAGGTCGCCTACATCACAGTGCTATTTTTTGTGATTGTCGCTTTAATTCTACTGTTGTTCGTAAAACGCTATCAAAACCCGCAGGTGATCCTGACAGAGACTATCAGGCAGCGGTTAGTTTCTGGATTGCGGTTTGTTTTCCGGAATCAGATTTTACTGGGAACCATGTCGCTCGATATGTTGGCTGTCCTCTTCGGAGGAGCTGTTGCGATGCTACCCATTTTCGCAGCCGAAGTCCTTTTTGTAGGCCCTCAGGGCCTGGGATTTCTACGTGCTGCTCCAATGCTTGGTGCTGTTATCATGTCATTTATCCTTGCCTACAAACCCCCGGCAGCTAATGCAGGCAAGTGGCTGTTTATCTCTGTTGCCGGCTTCGGACTCAGTATCATCTGTTTTGCCATCTCCAGGAACTTCTACCTCTCCCTTTTCCTGTTATGTATGAGTGGAGTGTTCGATAACGTAAGCGTGATCATCCGCGCTACCACTCTTCAACTATTAACTCCCGATGAGATGAGGGGCCGTGTAGCCTCCGTCAATAGCATCTTCATCGGTTCATCCAATGAAATAGGGTCTTTCGAATCAGGACTGGCCGCTAAGATTATGGGCTTGATCCCCTCGGTTATTTTTGGCGGATCCATGACACTGGCAGTAGTTGGGATTATTGCGAAAAAGTCACCGTTGTTGAGGAAACTGAATTTGAGAGCACTCAAGTGATCTATTCACCTCACCCTAACCCTCTCCTCAAGGAGAGGGGATACTCCACTTCTCCTTGAGGAGAAGGGGTCGGGGGATGAGGTGAGTTTATAAATCGGAGATCTAATAATACAACTCCACCAGCTTCGGGTAATATTCAGGTGCTAATTTCATATTCATTCCGTTTACCTTTCCGATCTTCATCGCTTCCACTATGTCATCTACTGAGGGGTTTGGGACATTCAGGTCCCGGAGTTTAACCGGACAATCCAGAGAGAGGAAAAAGTCTTCAATCCAGTCAATAGCCTGATCCGCATCCAGCATCTTACCGGACATCCCTGATCCCAGTTTGGCAATCCGATCACCCGCCTGATCTTTGAAGAGGCGCATCCAGGCTGGGTAGACGATAGTCAGTGATGCACCATGAGGGACATCATAGAGGAGTGACAGGATATGACCTGATGCATGAACTCCCCAGTCGCCGGAGACTTTTCCCTGCATGGTGATCCCGTTCAGGGCGAGGGTGGCTGCATACATTATCCTGGCGCGGAGATCATAGTTTTGCAGGTCGGTTAACAGAGGAGGCCCTGCCTCCATGGCTTCTTTGATTATTCCCAGTATGAGTTTATCACTCATAGGGCAATCCCCGGCGCCAAACCAGGCTTCCATGCAGTGGGCGATAAGGTCGGCAATTCCATAAGCAGTGTAATCCTGCGGAACGGTCAGAGTCAATTCCGGATCCAGGAAGGAGTGCTTAGGATAGGAGAGTGGCGAGCTAACCGCTGCTTTCAGTTTGACCTCCCGGTTTGAGACAACAGCATAGGGATTCATCTCCGAACCGGTAGCTGCCAGAGTAAGAACAGCGATAATGGGCAATCCCTGATTCGGCGTGACTTTCCCGGCGAAGAAATCCCAGGCAGGGTGACTGACCGGGATAGTGAGGGCAATAACTTTTGCCGAATCGACAACACTGCCACCGCCAACGGCCAGTACCATATCCACCTGATTTTTGCGTCCGACAACTGCTGCGGCTTCCACATCTTCAATCAACGGATTGGAACAGATCCCATCGTATTCGAAAACGGTCAGTCCTGAATCATTCAGGTATTTAAGAATCCTTCCATGAAGTCCGGATCGTTTTATCGAGGATTGTCCGGATACTAATAATACCCTGTTTCCGAACAGGTTGAGGGTTGGGCCAAGGTTAGATAGCACACCTTTTCCAAAATGGATGGTTGTTGGATTGCAGGAGGTGAAATTTTCCATTCGATCAGTGATGTTGAATCAATTAACGGTTTTTTTGAAGGAGATAAAGATACAGAGAATATTGGGATAACTTGTTTTTTCCTACCTTTGCGCTTAGAAAAATCTTTAGCTTTAGCGGACGATGTACGGCACTTTTCAGCAGTTTCTTCAGGAGCAATTGGAATCAATCAAAGAAGATGGATTGTATAAGAATGAGCGTATCCTGGTGACTCCTCAGGGGGTTCAGATCAAGACCATGCGGGGATTGGATGTACTGAATTTCTGTGCCAACAATTACCTGGGTCTCTGTTCTGAGCCACGTGTCATGTCGGCTGCCAATTATACATTTTTCAAATATGGTTACGGAATGGCTTCGGTCCGGTTCATATGCGGTACCCAGAAGGTTCATAAAGACCTCGAAGCCAGGTTAAGCGAGTTTCTGGGTATGGAGGATACGATCCTGTACTCTTCTGCATTTGATGCCAACGGGGGTGTGTTTGAACCACTTCTAAGCGAACAGGATGCTATCATCTCCGACGAATTAAACCATGCTTCTATCATTGATGGGGTGAGGCTTTGCAAAGCACAGAGGTTCCGGTATAAAAATAATGACATGGAGGATCTGGAAGAGGTCCTCCAGCAGGCCTGCGCTGCCAGATTCAAACTCATTGTCACCGACGGTGTGTTCTCCATGGATGGGATCATCGCCAGGGTTGATAAAATATGTGACCTGGCTGATAAGTATGATGCCATGGTGATGGTTGATGATTCGCATGCCACGGGATTTGTTGGCGCCACGGGTCGGGGGACGCATGAATATTGTAACTGCATGGACCGGGTCGACATCATCTCCACTACTTTCGGGAAAGCACTTGGAGGCGCTTCAGGGGGCTGCATCTCAGGTAAAAAAGAGATCGTGGAGCTACTCAGACAGCGCTCACGACCGTACCTTTTTTCCAATTCCCTGGCGCCTGCCATTACTGGCGCTACACTGGAAGTAATCAATATGTTGTCAGAAACAACGGAGTTACGTGATAAGCTTTTTGAAAATACCCGGATGTTTCGTCAGGGTATGGAAGATGCCGGATTCCGGATTGTACCCGGGATCCACCCAATAACACCCATCCTCTTCGGACACCTGCCGAATGATGCCCAACTTTCCCAGGATTTTGCCAACGAACTGCTGGAAGAGGGGATTTACGTGATAGGCTTCTATTATCCGGTTGTTCCAAAAGGAAAGTCACGTATCCGGGTCCAGATCAGCGCTGCCCACTCTACAGATCAGATCCGGTTTGCGATAGATAAATTCATCAGGGTCGGGAAAAAACTCGGAGCGATTTGATTTTCGGAATAGGAACAGATATCATTGAAGTGGAGCGTATCCAAAAAGTCATGGAGAAGGATATTGGCTTCCGGGATAAGATATTCACCGGGCATGAAGTTGAATATTGTGAGTCAAAACGGCATAAATTCCAGCACTATGCTGCCCGTTTCTCCGCCAAAGAGTCATTCCTGAAAGCGATCGGAACCGGATGGCGTTTTGGTATCCGGTTTGCCGACATTGAAGTGACGCATGATTCGCTGGGGAAGCCTGAAATCAATGTATACGGGAAGGCAAAAGAATGGTGTGAGAAGGAATTGATATCGAAAATTCATGTATCTTTATCGCACCTAAAGGATCTGGCCACAGCAGTGGTAGTAGTTGAGACGAATGACGAAGGACGAGGGACGAGGGACGAGACGACAAGCGGACCAGTAGGGGCGGGTTCTAAACCCGCCCATTAGCAAACAACAAACAACAAACAGCAACCCAAAATAGTAACCTTAATCAAATTTTGAACAATTATGTCGCATTTCGGATCATATGATGAACGCGTAAAAAATTTCGACTGGAAGATCTCGGAAAACGAACTCGGGTACAAAGAGGGAGATCCGATCAACATCGGTTGGTACTGCACCGACCGGATCTGTGAGATGGGAAAAGCTGACAAACCTGCTCTGATCTGGGAAGGTCCCACCGGCAATGAGAAACGCTATACCTACAATGATCTTCGCCTGACCAGCAATACTATCGGGAGTTTTCTCCGGTCGCTGGGCATTAAAAATGAAGACCGTGTTTGCCTGTTCATGGATAAAATTCCAGAGCTTTACCTGGGCTTCCTGGGAATTTTAAAGATAGGCGCTATTGCTCAGCCACTATTTTCGGCATTTGGCGATGAATCGTTATTCATCCGGCTGGAGAACGCTCAGACAAAAGCAATCATCACACAGAAGAAACACGCGCCAAAGATCCGCAAGATTATCGACAAGATGCCGTGGCTTGAACACATCATCATTGTGGATCAGGATCCTGCAAAGCCGTTACAGGAGCGGGAGGTATCATTCAATCTGGATGAAGCCCCCAAAGTCGAAACATTCGATATCTTTCCTACCTATGCAGAATCGCCTTCCGTTTTGCATTACACCTCCGGAACTACGGGCCAGCCGAAAGGGGTGAAGCATGTTCACGCTTCACTCATCTCCCAATACCTGACTGCCAAATGGGTTCTTGATCTTCATGATGACGATATTTACTGGTGTACTGCAGACCCCGGTTGGGTTACCGGTACATCGTATGGAATCATCGGAGCGTTCAGCAATGGCGTTACTCAATGCATTCTTGATGCGGGATTTTCGGCCGACAATTGGTATCGCTTCATTGAAAAGCATAAAGTCTCGGTATGGTATTCGGCGCCAACTGCTATCCGGTCCCTGATGAAAGCCGGTGATGATGTGGTGAAGAGGTATAACCTCTCCTCTCTGCGTCACCTTGCCTCGGTTGGGGAACCATTGAATTCTGAAGCTGTAATCTGGTCAGAGAAGGTTTTCGGGAAACCTTTTTTGGATACATACTGGCAAACTGAGACCGGATGCATGGTGATTACCAACTTCCCCGACATGAAAATCAAACCTGGCTCAATGGGAAAAGGATTCCCCGGTATCATAGCAACGGTTGTTGATCCGGAGACATATGAACCCTTCGAAGAGAGTGGAAAGATGGGGTTGATTGCTATCAAACCCGGTTGGCCCTCAATGATGAGAACCTATTGGAATAATGAAGAGACATATCAAAAGAAATTCGTCAACGGTTGGTATATACCGGGCGACCGCTCATCAATCGATAACGAAGGGTATTTCTGGTTTGTGGGTCGCGACGACGATGTGATCAATACCGGAGGTCACCTTGTCAGCCCATTTGAAGTGGAATCAGCTCTGTTGGAACATGAAGCAGTTGCTGAATCTGCTGTTGTCGCAAAACCCGATTTTGTGAACATGGAGGTTGTTAAAGCTTTTGTTACACTGAAGCCCGGTTTCACCGCGAGTAAAGAGCTGGATCTGCAGATAATGAATTTTGTCCGGAAAAAGCTCTCCCCACTTGCGATGCCACAGGAGATAGAGTTTGTGGAGACCTTGCCCAAAACGCGAAGTGGAAAGATCATGCGCCGGATCCTCCATGCGAAAGAGTGGGGTGAAGAGATCGGGGATACATCGACTCTGGAAGAAGACTAGATGCTAGATGCTAGATGCTGGATCCTGGAAAAAGGTTAATGACTTCATCCAGGATCCAGCATCAGATAATTACCTGGAAAAATATGTAAGTAACCAATAATATTAACAGAACTAAAAAGGAAAACACCATGGAAGAAATGTTAGCAGCAGTTAGAGAATATGTTATCGACGAATATGTTGAAGACGATTCGGAAGTAACCTATGATACGCCTCTGATTTCCGGAGGGATTGTAGATTCATTCTCGATGGTATCGTTAAAGAGATTTCTGGAGAACAAATACAATATCTCTATCCCCGACGACAAAGCCACCCCGGAAGCATTTGATTCGATCAATAAAATCTGTGTTCTTGTGAAGGAGTATATCGGTTAATCTTAAAGGAATTTACAATGGCATATTCAGACAAAACCAGGGGGATGTACAGTGACATCCTCACCGGACTACAGGATGCCGGCTTGTTCAAGATGGAGAGATATATTCACTCTCCTCAGGCGGCCGAAATTGAAGTGGAATTCCCGACGGGTTCCTCTTTGAAAAAAGTCATAAACATTTGTGCCAACAACTACCTGGGCCTTTCCAGTCATCCCGATGTAGTGAAAGCAGCCCACGAAGGATTGGATTCCCATGGTTACGGGATGTCTTCCGTCAGGTTTATCTGTGGCACACAGGATATCCACAGGAGGCTGGAGAATATGGTCTCCGGGTTTTTGGGAACAGAAGATACCATCCTCTTTCCCTCCTGCATGGATGCCAATGCCGGTATATTTGAAGCGGTACTGACCAAGGATGATGTCATGATCTCCGACCGGTTGGTGCATGCATCCATCATAGATGGCATCAGGTTGTGCAGCGCAATGCACGACACCTTCAAGCACTCCGATATGGCACATCTGGAGAGCAAACTTCAGTTGCATCATGATCGCCGCCTGAAGATGGTCATCACCGATGGGGTCTTTTCAATGGATGGTGATACTGCTAAACTGGATGAGATGGCCGCGTTGTGTGAGACATACAATGCTCTGCTTTTTGTAGATGAATCACATGCCAGCGGGTTCATCGGTAAAACAGGTCGTGGAACACATGAAAAATATGGCGTGATGGACAAAGTAGACATCATCACTACCACATTTGGTAAAGGACTTGGCGGTGCATCCGGGGGTTGTGTCTCCGGCCGGAAGGAGCTGGTTGAAATGTGCCGTCAGAAAGCCCGACCATACCTCTTTTCCAATACTATTGCTCCTCCTGTGGTTTCCGGTGTGATCAAGGTACTGGAGATCCTCTCTGCCAACACTGAACTTCGTGATAAGCTTGAAATAAATACGGAATTCTGGCGAAAAGGGCTGACCGAAGCTGGCTTTGTACTCAAGGATGGCGACACCCCAATTGTACCGGTGATGTTATTCAATGCAAAGTTGTCGCAGGATGTCTCCCGAGGCCTTTACGAAGAGGGTATCTATGCAATCGGATTTTTCTTCCCGGTAGTTCCTCAGGGGCAGGCACGTATACGTACACAGATATCTGCCGGACATGAGATCCACCATCTCGAGAAAGCTCTGGATGCCTTTACCAAGGTTGGAAAGAAATATAACATCCTGGGTAAAAGCAAGCAGGAGATCATTGAAATGTATGGGATGTAAGATGTAAGGGCGGGTTCCAAACCTGCCCGTGCTTCTTTGCGAGATGGTGATATGGTGAAATGGCGAAATCAGTGCTGTTTCACCATTTTTGATTGTGTACCTTTGTGATATCCTTTGTGTCCTTTGTGGTTAAGTTTTAACATCAAGAAACAAGGAAATATGAAGAAAATTTTTGTATTTGTTTTTATATCATGGTTCACTACTCAAACCTTCTCTCAGGAACGATCTGGTCCATATAATCCGGAAGCCAATGTTCGGGCTGATCTGAAGTCGGCTGTTATGCAGGCAAAAGCCGAAAACAAACATGTTTTGGTACAGTTCGGTGGCAACTGGTGTCCCTGGTGTATCCGTTTTCATCAACTGGCAGAGGGCGCTCCCCAGGTTGACTCCCTGATACAAGCTGATTACATCTACCTGCTTGCAAATGTATCGGGCAAAAAAGATAAACGTGATTGATCCCCAAACATACATTAGATAGATCTAGGATGTAGGTTAAAAGATTCAGGATCCATGATCCTCCAACTTATATCCAGAATCCTCTAGAAAAAGTAGAAAAACGCCAGCAGAGTCCTCAGATTCCCAACAGCTTTTGGATCGGCGACGTACCCTTTTGAAGTGGTTGTTCCGTAGCCGGCAACAGTATATTCTACCTCCAGCGCAACTCTGAATTTCTGAATACTATAAACTAATCTGGGAGATACACGCCAAATGTAATCAATGTTTGCACCTCTGGCATAGTAGGGTCCTGTTACTGTTTCACCAACTCCCAGATTTTTTGTGAATGCCCCGAATATGCCTGGTTGCCAGTGTTTTCCATTTGTGTGTACTTCACCCCAAACGGCGCAGGAACGAACGTTCGCATAGTCAACATACCCTCTGGCTGCATCAGTAACACTTTTAACTGCGTAACCTCCCAACATAGTGAATGAGTAATTATTCTCACCATATTGTCCGGCTAATTTAACAGTGATTGGACGAAACTTAATCTTGGTATAGAAGTTAAAGGCAAGAGCTGATGTTGTAGTGTTAGTTTTGTAGTCCTTCGTGACGGCATTCACATGATTCACGATTCCGTTGATCACAGTGTCATAGGAGGGAGAGAGGGTAACTGTGGTAGCCAATCTGGGGGTCAGCATCATGAAATCGATACCTGCACCGATGACAAATGATGTCCCTTTATCGTTGTTAGCTGTTTTGAACTGGATCTGGAAATCGAGTTCCGGTAGCACAGAGTTACGTAAATATTTCGTGTTAGGACCATCGGGACCTGTACTTGTAAAATCTACCTGGGAGAGAGCAGCCAACTGAAGCTGGAATTTGCCAATTTTCTGTGTTACCCGTATCTGTGGATTCCGCGAGAAGACCACGAAAGGTGCTCCTGTGTTGAAGGAGACAGTGTTAGGGAAGCAGTCTGTCGAGAACATCGGATGCCATGTTTGTCCGGTTAACAATTCTGTTGATTTCCAGTTCAACTTGATAAAGGCATGCCGCAAACGAAACGTATTGATCGCCGGGTTGATATTACCGAAGAATGCCCCTTCAACAAATGCTGAAGATTTGGCGCCAAGAACATCAGGGCCCCAGATAGAGCCGGCAAGGCGCGTCTGGATGGAGAGGATGTTGTAGTTCCATTTGGCATTGATGTCATTCCCCTCAGCATCGAGCTTCTCGTTTTCAGGATAAAGCAGGAAGTGACCCTCCCTGGCAGTGATAACCTGCCGGGAATCGAAGAAAACATCTGTTTTCACAAACCCTGAAAATTTGATCCCAAACAAAGGTTTCTTATCCTCGGTGTCCTGGGCAACGAGGGCGGGAATCACCACAAAGGCGGCAAGTAAAGTCAATAGAAGTTTTTTCATCTTGAATTGTTTATTAATTAACAGGCAATAATAAGAAATTTTTGCAAACCTATCGATTTGTTACCTTTGCATTTCCATAAAATGTGAATAACTGGCTCTCAGATATTGTATATACACCTGAATCCATCATTCAAATTTTATAATAAAGGCAGAAAATAATCGTTTTTCAGAAAAAAATTTACAGATGAAAATGAAACAATGGGTACTACCGGGATTTATTTTAATTGTAGCAGTTTTCTTCAGCTCCTGTGTTACCATACATCCCAATGAAAAGCTTATAGTTGGAGAATGGAAGCCAGTCAAGGTGGAGAAATTTTTTACGCCAGAGGAGGAGGAGCAGCTTAAGAATGCTCAATCTCAGTCAACCGGCACCCGTCCTCCCGCCGAGGTCGAAAAGCCTGCTGCAGCAACCGGCAACACTTCTTTCTCAACTACTCCTCCTCCGCCAACGCCTGATCAGGGAAGAGGAGGAGAACGAGCCGGAGGAAGAAATCCTGAAGCTGAGCTGAACAAGCGTATGCAGGTTGAATCCAGATCTAATATGATGATTTTCCGTGATAAAAAACTTGAAAAATTTTACAGGGAAAAAACCGTCGAAGGAACATGGAAACTCAAGGGGAAAGGAAGTGTGTTGGTAATTAAGGTCCCGGAGAGGCGCGAAATATACAGGGTTGATATCATTAAAATTGCTGAAGATAGCCTGGTTGTGGTTGGAACCCTTCCAATTGGAGGCATCAAAATAACCTACGAGAAGATTGGCGATGCTCTTAGGGACGAAGCCAGGTACAACTAATCGCCTGTATTTCAACGAAATATTTTTGCAAAACCTATTGTAGAGCCGGTATTCATACCGGCTCTACCTGTATCTATTGACACCAAAGTCAATTTTTATTTAAAAAAAATTAAAATAAAATTTGGAATTAGTCTAAATCATTTTATATTTGCAGCGTAAAACTTTTAACTCTTTTAAACATGAAACGGAAAATAATCTACATGATGATTGCCGGAGTAGCCCTGATGGTAGCTATTTCTGGTTGTAAGAAAAAGGATAATATCGATCCAACTACTAATCCAACAACAAACACCAATTACACCAGCTTCAGCTTCCCGGATAGTTATGGTGTAATGGTTGCCATCAAGTCAGTCTCTTATCAGGAGGTATTAGGAGTAATAATTCCGGTATATCTGAATACTGCAACGGCAGCCTTTCTCTCCACACCCGGAGCTTCCACATTCGTGGATGCCGGATCTGTGACAGTAAATTCCGAACCGATGACCAGAAACGCGAACAATTCATATGTTTATGATAAACTAACAACCCCTCTTACCTTTGGAGATGTTGCCTGGGCTGTAGCGGGAGCGAACGGAATCCCAGCTTTTAATTATACTGACAACAATTCATGGCCGGCATTTGGCGGATACAACTCACTTCCTGGAACCATTTCGAGGGCTACCGGATTGACTGTGGCTTTGGGGAATAATGTGGACAATGCTGATTCGGTTTATCTCATTGTAGCCAGCAATGACGGAAAATATGTGATTTCACGGGTAGGAGGAAATGCTTCAGAGATAACCATTACGGCAGCCGACCTTAGTTCTGTATCAGAAGGTGGCGGGCTGCTTCAGGTGGTACCCTGGAGATATAAAAAAGAAGATTTTGACAGCAAGGATATCTATTTTGTGCTTGAATCTGTTTATTCAAAAACTAGTATCACGATAAACTAATAATGTTTCTCTTACATTTGGTTTCTTAAATTTGGTTTCTTTTATTGGTTTCTTTCATGAATGCTTCGGTTTTCCGGAGTTAGAAAACCCGCCTCTGGCGGGTTTTTCTTTTGATGATTATTCTTAATCCTCTATTTTTTTGTTCAAAGAATTGATGTACTTTTGAAAGACATAAATTTAAATCTCTGAACCAATGAATTTCGAATTTACTGAAGAACAATTGATGATCCAGCAGGCCGCTCGTGATTATGCCGAACGCGAGCTGATCAAAGATGTAATCGAACGCGACACAACGTGTGTATTTCCTACACAACATGTAAAAGCCATTACCGAACTCGGCTTTATGGGAATGACCGTTGATCCTAAATATGAAGGAGGAGGTATGGATACGGTTTCATATGTCCTTGCTGTGGAGGAGTTTTCGAAAGTAGACTCATCTATCGGGGTGATTGTGTCGGTTAACAACTCTCTTGTCTGCTACGAACTTGAAGAGTTTGGAACAGAGCAGCAAAAAGAAAAATACCTCAAACCGCTGGCAAATGGAACCAGGATTGGAGCTTTTTTACTCTCCGAACCAGATGCCGGATCAGATGCCACGTCACAGCGGACAACGGCTGAAGACATGGGAGATTATTACCTTGTTAATGGGACCAAGAACTGGATTACCAATGCCGATTGTGCATCAACTTATATTCTTATAGCGCAGACTCATCCAGAGAAAAAGCATCGTGGGATAAATGCCCTGATCGTAGATAAGGATTCACCCGGCATCTCACTCGGACCTCATGAGGATAAGATGGGTATGCGCAGTTCTGACACGCACTCTGTCATGTTTAACGACGTGAAGGTACCCAAGGAGAACAGGATAGGTGATGATGGTTTCGGATTTAAAATGGCCATGAAGACACTGGAAGGTGGTCGTATCGGAATCGCTGCCCAGGCGGTAGGAATTGCCCAGGGAGCTTACGAACGGGCGCTTATATATGCACAGGAACGAAAAGCTTTTGGGACAGAGATCATCAATCATCAGGCGATTGGCTTCAAACTTGCAGAAATGCATACCCGGATAGAGGCTGCTCAATACTTCACTGTGAAAGCTGCATGGCTGAAAGACCAGGGAAAGCCTTATGGGACAGCGAGTGCCATGGCAAAATACTGGGCTGCCGAAACAGCTATGTATGTGACAACCGAAGCGGTTCAGATCCACGGTGGTTATGGATATGTGAAGGAATATCATGTAGAGCGTATGATGCGTGATGCGAAACTAACACAGATCTACGAAGGTACGAGTGAGATACAGCAGATCATTATCGCCCGTGCAATCATGAACGTTTAATTTGTAGTTTTTCAATGAAAATACCCAAACCGTATAGGCCGAAAAACCATATTCGCATCGTTACGGCGGCTTCTCTTTTTGACGGTCACGATGCAGCCATTAATATCATGCGCAGAATCCTGCAGGCAAGTGGGGCGGAGGTAATTCATCTGGGTCACAACCGCTCCGTGCAGGAGATCGTAGATTGCGCCATCCAGGAAGATGCACATGCCGTGGCTATAACCTCCTACCAGGGAGGCCATATGGAGTTCTTCAAGTATATGTATGATCTCCTGCATGAAGCAGGCTGCGGTCACATCCTGATCTTCGGAGGGGGTGGAGGCGTCATCCTGCCTGAAGAGATAAAAGAGCTTCAGGAATACGGTATCACAAAGATTTACTCCCCGGATGATGGCAGGGAGCTCAGCCTTCAGGGCATGATCAACGATGTGCTTTCTACGTGTGACTTTCCACTGGATAATCTGGAAAAGATTGCCTTTGATAAAATTGAGACAAGGGATCAGACAACGATTTCACGGCTGATCACACTTGCCGAAAATGATCCTGAAAGGGCTCAACCTTTCCTTCGCAAACTAGCAGCTAAAGCAAAGAAGCACAACGTTCCTATCCTTGGAATTACCGGGACAGGGGGGGCAGGAAAATCGAGCCTTGTGGATGAGATTGTCAGACGTTATCTGAACGACCTTCCCGATAAAAATATCGCCATCATCTCAGTTGATCCTACCAAACGAAAAACCGGAGGTGCGCTCCTTGGCGATAGGATCAGGATGAATGCTATCAGCGATCCGAGAGTTTACATGCGTTCCCTGGCTACCCGGCAATCCAACCTGGCACTCTCAAAGTATGTCAAGGACGCAATCACAATCACAAGGGCAGCCAACTTTGACCTGATCATTGTGGAGACGTCAGGAATCGGTCAATCCGACACCGAAATTGTTGACCACAGCGACCTGACGCTTTATGTGATGACGCCTGAATTCGGGGCAGCGAGCCAGCTGGAGAAGATCGATATGCTCGACTTTGCCGACTTGATCGCCATCAATAAATTTGATAAACGGGGAGCCCTTGATGCGTTGCGGGACGTAAAAAAACAGTATCAACGGAACCACAACCGTTTCCATGACGATCCGGATCTGATGCCGGTATATGGAACGGTAGCTTCCCAATTCAACGATCCCGGAGTTAACATACTATATCAGGCAATCATCTCAGCGATCGAAGAGAAGACAGGTGTATCATTCTCAAGCCATTTTATCGGAAAAGATGAAATGGCGGAGAAAATATTTATTATTCCTCCCGCCCGAACACGCTATATGGCAGAGATCGCCGAGACAGTAAGGGGTTATAACCATTGGTCAAATGAACAGGCCAAGGTTGCTCAGCGGCTCTATGCTATCCATGAAACACTGAAGACACTCCGGAATACTGAGACTCCACCGTCTCCTGAAAATACGGAAAAGCAACATGCTGCCATCTCTGTACTTGAGAAAATTTATGAGCAAACAAATAGAGAGCTTGATCCTGCCAACCAGGAAATTCTGAAGAACTGGCCAGATAAAATCCAGAGTTTACAGGAAGAGACATTTGTATACAAGGTACGCGATAAGGAGATCGAGGTGGAGACCCATACCGAGTCGCTCTCCCACCTCCGGATTCCCAAGATCTCCCTTCCAAAATACAAAGGATGGGGAGATATTCTGAACTGGAATCTTCGCGAGAATGTGCCGGGCGAATTTCCGTATGCAGGAGGCGTCTTTCCCTTTAAACGGACCAGCGAAGACCCCACCCGGATGTTTGCCGGAGAAGGTGGGCCTGAGCGGACCAACAAACGGTTTCATTACGTCTCACACGGGATGCCTTTTGTTCGCCTCTCTACAGCTTACGACTCTGTGACACTCTATGGGTTTGACCCTGGCGTGCGGCCTGATATTTATGGGAAAATCGGCAACTCAGGTGTCTCTATTGCCTGTTTAGACGACTCTAAAAAACTCTATTCCGGGCTCGATCTGCTTGATCCGAACACTTCGGTTTCCATGACGATCAATGGGCCGGCACCCACGATGGTTGGATATTTCATGAATACCGCCATCGACCAGCAATGTGAGAAATATATCCTCGAACATGGACTGAAAGAGGAGGTCGCGAAAAAGATCCAGGCAATCTACCGGAAGAAAGGAACAAAACGTCCCTCCTACCAGGGAAAATTGCCAAAGGGGAATAACGGACTTGGATTGCTGCTACTGGGCGTGACAGGCGACATGGTGTTGCCACAGGAGGTATATGCGAAAATTAAGCAGGAGACTTTGTCACAGGTACGGGGAACCATACAGGCTGATATCCTGAAAGAGGATCAGGCACAAAACACCTGTATCTTCTCCACCGATTTTGCCCTGAAAATGATGGGGGATATTCAGGATTATTTCATTTATACAAACGTCAGGAATTTCTATTCTGTCTCCATTTCCGGATACCATATTGCTGAAGCCGGAGCGAATCCTATCACCCAGCTTGCCCTCACCCTCTCCAACGGATTTACCTACGTTGAGTATTATGCTTCCCGTGGGATGGATGTAAATAAATTCGCACCAAACCTCTCTTTCTTCTTCTCTAACGGTCTTGATCCCGAATATTCAGTGATCGGAAGAGTGGCCCGACTCATCTGGGCCAAGGCGATGAAATACCGCTACAAAGCAAATGCACGTTCGCAGATGCTGAAATATCATATTCAAACATCCGGGAGATCACTGCATGCACAGGAGATCGACTTCAACGACATCCGGACAACCCTTCAAGCATTGTATGCTATTTACGACAATTGTAACTCGTTGCATACCAATGCATATGATGAAGCTATCACCACACCTACCGAAGAATCGGTACGCCGGGCAATGGCTATCCAGATGATAATCAACCACGAACTCGGCCTGGCAAAAAACCAAAACACCCTTCAGGGATCATTTATTATTGAAGAGCTGACAGATCTGGTTGAAGAGGCAGTGATGCTTGAATTTGAACGGATATCGGAAAGAGGCGGGGTGCTGGGTGCCATGGAGACCATGTACCAGCGCAGTAAGATCCAGGAAGAGTCTCTCTATTACGAGATGATGAAAAATTCGGGAAAACTACCGATAATGGGTGTAAACACCTTCCTTTCCAGCAAAGGCTCTCCGACTGTTTTGCCGGGAGAGGTTATCCGGTCAACGGAAGAGGAAAAGCAGTATCAGATAGATATGCTGAAGCAACTTCACAAGACATGGGAAAAGGAATCGGCAGTGGCATTGCAGGATTTACAGCACAGAACCACACAGAATTTAAATATCTTTGAGAGCTTGATGGAAGCCTCCAAAATCTGCTCCATCGGTCAGATCACCCACGCATTATTTGATGTGGGCGGACAGTACAGAAGAAGTATGTAACCCTTAAAACATGGAATTATGACCTTTAATATTTTGGTTGTCAATCCGAAGGACAAGGTAACACAGATAGCTGTTTTTGACAATTTTCAGTTGCTTTATATCAACAACAGAAGACACTCTGCAGAAGAACTCAGCCAGTTTAAAACCGTTTACGATCAGGTCGAATTCAGACGTGATGTCGTTTTCAAAGAGTTGCAGAATAACAATTTCGACTACAGTAATGTAAAAATTGTCATCTCACGCGGCGGATTAATCAAACCGGTACATTCGGGAATATTTGAAGTGAATGAGTCTCTTTGTTACGATTTGCGGAACAGTCCGATCGGAATAGACATCATCAACATTGGCGGATTGGTTGCCGACGCAGTTGCCGAACAGATTGAAGGAGCCCATGCCCTTATCGCCCACCCAACAACCGTGGATGAAATGCAGGACATTGCCCGGATTACCGGGGCTCCCGGACTGGAACGAAAGTCGGTATTCCATGCCCTCAATCAAAAGGCGATTGCCAAGATTTACGCTGAAAGTCTCAAGAAGAATTACAATGAAATGAACCTTATCGTCGCCCATATGGGCAACGGGACGACCGTGGGAGCGCACAAAATGGGAAAAGTTATCGATGTGAACCAGGGATTCGAAGGGGATGGGCCATTTTCCATGATTCGATGCGGAAGCCTTCCACTGGGTGATGTTGTGAAGATGTGCATCGACGGAAAAAAAACAAAGGAGGAAATTTTCGCTTTGCTTACCCACGAAGGGGGGATCAAGGCCCACCTTGGCACCACTGATATAACTGAGATCGAAAATCGTATAAAGGATGGCGACCGTCATGCCCGCCTGATCATCGAAGCGATGGCCTACCAGGTAGCAAAGGCGATAGGAGAGATGTTTGTTGCCCTGAAGGGCGCTGTGGATGCAATCCTCCTCACGGGCGACCTGGCTCATTCCGAATTCGTAGTCAAGAACATCCGCGACCATGTCGACTGTCTGGGGCAGGTGATTATCTTCCCCGGCGACAATGAGATCCAGGCCATGGCCGCCAGTGCCCTTCGTTTGATCAGGGGCGAGACCGAAATCTCAGAATACAAATGAGAGAATGTGACAAGGTGACAAGGTAACAGGGTGATGAGGAAAAATCTTTCACTTTCTTCGTACTTCGAACTTCAAACTTGCTTTCTAACTTCGTACTTCTAAATTCAAACTTCTTTTTATGACACTTCATTCTATATTAACGGGAAATCTTAAGCTTGATGGTGGTGCCATGTTCGGCGTGGTCCCCAAAGTGATGTGGAGTAAGCTATATCCCTGCGATGAGAACAACCTCTGCAACTGGTCAATGCGCTGTTTACTCGTGGATGCCGGAGAGAGGAAAATCCTGATCGACTGTGGCATCGGTGATAAACAATCCCAGAAATTCCTTAGCCATTACTTCCTCAACGGAGAAGATACGCTCGATGGATCACTAGCTGAAGCGGGGTATACGCTCAACGACATCACAGATGTGATTCTGACACACCTCCATTTTGACCATGCCGGTGGAGCCATACGATGGAATGAAGATAAAACAGATTATCTTCCCACATTTCCCAATGCCACCTACTGGACAAGCCGCCAGCAATGGGATTGGGCAACCAACCCGAACAACCGCGAAAAGGCCTCATTCCTGAAAGAAAACATCCTGCCTATCAAGGAGAAAGGTACGTTAAAATTAATTGAAGGAGATAGTGAGATCATGCCCGGTATCTCAGTCCGGCTCTTCCATGGCCATACCGAAGGACAGGTAATTCCGATGATCCAATATAACGGGAAGACCATTGTTTACATGGCAGACCTCCTTCCCTCTACCGCCCATATTCCGTTGCCTTATGTGATGAGTTATGATACCCGACCATTGATTACCATGGAAGAGAAGGAGAAATTCATGATAGAGGCTGCTGAAAAAGGATATATCCTCTTTTTTGAACACGACATAAAAAACGAATGCTGTACGGTTGAGATAACGGAAAAAGGGGTGAGGCTGAAGGAGGCGTTTCCATTAGCGGATATCCTGTAGAGACGGGGCATGCCTGTATAGACGGGGCATGCCTGTATAGACGGGGCATGCCCCGTCTCTACTTACGGCGGATTTCATCGATCATCACCTGCGTCATTCGAGGAAGATCGTATTCGTAAGTCAATCCCCAGTCTTTTTGAGCCACACTGTCGTCAATGCAATCGGGCCAGGAATCGGCAATCGCCTGCCTGAAATCGGGTTTATAGGAGATCTCGAAATCAGGGATTTGTTTTTTTATCTCATTGGCCAGGGTATGCGGGGTAAAGCAGATCCCGGCAACATTGTAGCTTGACCGAAGACTCAATTTGAAGGATTCGGCCTCCATCACATCAATCGTTGCTTTAATCGCATCGGGCATGAACATCATCGGAAGAGCTGTTTCACTGCTCAGGAAACATTCATACTTCCCGGTTTTGATGGCGTCGTAGAAGATCTCTACTGCATAATCAGTTGTACCACCACCGGCTTCAGTTTTGTAGCTGATCAATCCAGGATAACGTAAACTCCGTGTCTCGATACCATATTTCTGGTAGTAATATTCGATCCATCTTTCACCAGCCAGTTTGCTGATCCCATAAACCGTGTTCGGCTCCATTGTAGTGTACTGGGGGGTGTTCATCCGGGGGGTAGTGGGGCCAAAGACTGCAATGGAGCTTGGCCAGAAGATTTTTTTGAGTTTGAGTGCTTTAGCGATCTCCAGAACATTGA
The DNA here is from genome assembly GCA_937900965.1 of uncultured Bacteroidota bacterium. Taxonomy (GTDB): domain Bacteria; phylum Bacteroidota; class Bacteroidia; order Bacteroidales; family FEN-979; genus QYOJ01. The sequence continues at coordinate 42,819 of CALCGJ010000158.1, forward strand.
AGAGACTGCGCATATTGATTTCCCAGGAGGGCATGGGACGTTTTTCGGCGTTGCCTGAAAGGATAGCTGCCAGGTGATAAACCTGGGTGATCTTTTCATGCTCACAGACCAGTTGAAGCTTACCGGCATCAAGAACGTCGAGTATTTCGAACGGACCACTCTCAAGGATATCAGCTGGTGCAGGGCGGATATCTGTAGCGACCACGTTGCTGTCGCCATACATTTTTCGAAGTTCAAGCGTCAGCTCCGAACCAATTTGTCCGGAACATCCAATGACCAGTATTTTTTCCATGGAGAATCTTAATTTGAGTTTCTGACAGCTAAAATAGCAAGAATTACTACGCCTGTTAAAGAAATAACGACACCTTCCTTATCCCATCTTAACAAAGATAAATATTATTGTTTTGCATATACGTACAAGCGAATAATTTACATAAAATGAATATTGTTAACTTTGTCTTCCAATTCCAGCATTTATGGAGCATCCACTGACAGTCTACAACACGTTGACCCGGAAAAAGGAGCTGTTCAAACCGCTGAACGAACCCTTTGTGGGGATGTATGTTTGTGGTCCTACGGTATATGGAGATCCGCATCTGGGTCATGCCCGTCCGGCTATTACATTTGATTTGGCATTCAGGTATTTGAAGCATCTTGGGTACAAAGTCAGGTATGTAAGGAATATCACCGATGTGGGGCATCTGGAACATGACCAGGACGAAGGGGAGGACAAGATCGCCAAAAAGGCAAGATTGGAAGATATTGAACCTATGGAGGTGGTGCAGTATTATACAGACAGGTATCATCAGTTCATGTCGATGTTGAACGTCCTTCAGCCAAGTATTGAACCCAGGGCATCAGGGCATATCATCGAGCAGATTGGAATGATTCAGAAAATCCTTGATGCCGGATTTGCATATACAAATAATGGATCAGTCTATTTTGATGTAGAGAAGTACAATCAAACTCATAATTACGGAAAATTATCAGGCCGGAAGCTGGAAGATATGATCTCCAATACACGCCAGCTTGAGGGACAGGAAGAAAAACGAAATCCCGCAGATTTTGCCCTCTGGAAAATGGCGCAACCCGAGCATATCATGCGCTGGCCCTCTCCCTGGAGCGACGGCTTCCCCGGATGGCACCTGGAGTGTTCTGCAATGGGAACGAGATACCTGGGTACCGAATTCGATATCCATGGAGGTGGAATGGACCTGCTGTTCCCGCATCACGAATGTGAAATTGCCCAGACGAATATCGCTAACGGAAAAGATGCAGTACATTACTGGCTGCACAACAACATGATCACCATAAACGGCCAGAAAATGGGAAAATCCCTCGGTAATTCAGTTAACCTCGAGGAATTTTTCAGCGGTAGTCATCCTCTCCTGGAGCAGGCATACAGCCCTATGACTATTCGCTTTTTCATCCTCCAGGCCCATTACCGGAGCACCCTTGATTTCTCTAACGAAGCTCTGCAGGCAGCGGAAAAAGGCCTGAAGCGACTCATGGCTGGATGGGAGACGTTGAAGAGTTTGCAGTTGGCAGTTGGCAGTTTGCAGTTGGCAGAAAAAGATCCACAACAACATGACACCACGGCACCACGGCACCACGGCACCACTTATCAAACTCACCAACTCACCAACTCACCAATTCACCAGTTGGAGCGCAGCTGCTACGCTGCCATGAATGACGACTTCAACAGCCCTATGGTGATTGCAAATCTCTTTGAGGGTGTAAAGATCATCAATGCTGTGAAGGAGGGCAAAGAGATGCTGACAGGTGCAGAGTTGAACCAGTTGCAAGACCTTTTTCAAACCTTTGTTACTGATATTCTCGCTCTTGAAGATGAGTTTTCCGGAGTTCAGGATGACAATGTAGATGGCCTGATGAATCTGATCATCGGCTTGCGGCAGGATGCCCGGACAAGAAAGGATTGGAGTGGTTCTGACCGGATCAGGGATGAACTGGGGAAGCTTGGTATTGTGGTGAAGGATACGAAAGAGGGTGCCAGATGGGAGAGGGAAAGATAGTAGGGAAGTAGGGAAGTAGGGAGGTAGGGAAGTAGGGAGGTAGAGAAGCAGTAAGAAGGAAAAATAACTGGTTAGTTTGTGAGTAAATAGAAATAGCAAAAGATGAAAAGGGTAAACATTTTTTTACTTGCGGTTCTGGCAATTGGATTTTTTGCCGGATGCCAGACAAAACAAAAACAGATGAAAGAGGAACTGGTAGATTTTATAAAAAATCATGATTCAGTTGTCATCCCATTATCCAGGGAGACCAATATGGCCTACTGGCAGGCTGCTATCACTGGGACTGAAGAGGACTTTAACAAGGCTCAGGAGCTTCAGTTGAAAATGGTAGAGATATATTCCGACACGCATGCTCTGGCAACACTTGAGAAGATCAAAGTATCAGGACTTGTCAATGATACACTGCTGGCGCGTCAGCTGGATCTCCTTTATAACGAGTACCTGATGGCCAAAGCCGATACCACGAAGCTGAATGAAATCGTGAAGATGGAGACCAGGATTGAACGGGAGTTTTCTATCTTCAGGACCCAGGTCAACGGAAAAGAGATGACCGATAATAATGTGGAGGAGGTACTCAGAAGTTCGAAGGATATAAATAAGCAGAAAGAGGTTTGGACGGCCCAGAAGAAGATTGGCCGTGTTGTAGCCGATGATGTTATTAAGCTGGTTGTCATGCGTAACGAGGTGGCAAAGGAGATGGGTTTTAAGAATTACCACCAGATGCAGCTTATCCTTGGCGAACAGGATCCACGGGTGATCACCGACCTCTTCGATGAACTTGACACGCTTACGAAAGATGTCTTTACAGAGGTTAAAGGCGAGATCGATGACTATTTCGTCAGTTATTATAACCTCAACAGCAAAGAGGACCTGATGCCATGGAACTACCAGAACCGATTTTTTCAGGAAGCTCCGCGGATTTACGATGTTGACATCTCCAGCTATTATGCGGATAAAAACCTGGAATCACTTTCGGCAGCCTATTACTATGGAATCGGTCTTCCTATAGATGATATGCTGCAAAAAAGCGACCTCTACGAAAAGGATGGTAAAAATCAGCACGCGTTCTGCATCAGCATCGACCGGCTGAAAGATGTAAGGGTATTGTGCAATATCAAACCCAACTCATATTGGATGAATACGATGTTGCATGAATACGGCCATGCAGTGTATGATTATAACATCAACGAATCACTTCCCTTCATCCTGCGTGAACCAGCTCATACGTTTACTACCGAAGCTATTGCCATGATCTTTGGCAGGCAGGCATCGAGCCCGCAATGGTTACAGGATATGGTAGGAATCAGTGAAGAGGAAAAAATGAAAATTGCCGATAACTGCTTTAAAACTCTCCGGTTGGAACAACTGGTGTTCAGTCGCTGGTCGCAGGTCATGTACCGGTTTGAAAAAGCTATGTACACTGATCCTGAACAGGACCTGAATACAGTCTGGTGGGACCTGGTGGAAGAGTATCAGCTGATGAAACGTCCACCCGACCGCAATGAACCGGATTGGGCCTCCAAGATCCATATTGCACTCTTCCCTTGTTATTACCACAACTACCTCCTGGGAGAGTTACTGGCATCACAACTCTATTATTATATAGTTGCGAATATCATACAGTCAGACGATTACAAATTTCAGAGTTTTGCTAATAATAAGGCAGTAGGCGATTATCTGAGAAACAATGTCTTTGCTGTTGGTTCGAAATATTACTGGAACGACATGATCGAAAAGGCAACAGGTGAGAAGCTGACAGCTAAATATTATGCAAGGCAGTTTGTGGATTAATCGTTACCTGAAAATAGGATTTTTATAAATTTTCCATCTGGCCATCCGGTATTGCAATGAGGTGAGCAGAACGCCTAACCCATAGGTAACACTTCGCCTGAAATTAATAGAGGACGCCTCTTCGAAATATTTAGTCGGACAGGTAATTTCAGCCACTTCAAACCCTTGAAAAAAGATCTGTGCCAGGATCTGGTTATCAAATAGAAAGTCATCACTGTTATTCTCAAAATTCACTGATTCCAGTACTTCTCTGGAAAAGGCCCTGTATCCCGTATGGTACTCGGAAAGTTTCTGATTCATCAGTATGTTCTGGACTAACGTGAGGAACCGGTTCGAGAAATATTTATAGACTGGCATACCTCCTGAAAGAGCCCCTTTCCCAAGGATTCGCGAACCAAGCACTACCGGGTATACATTGTTGGCAATGAGGTAACACAATGAGGGAATTAACGCTGGGGTATACTGATAATCAGGATGGAGCATCACCACGATGTCGGATCCGAGTTCCAACGCTTTCCGGTAACATTTTTTCTGGTTAAACCCGTAACCTTTGTTCTCATCCTGTTGGAGAATATAATCAATATGTAATTCTTCAGCTATTTTCAGAGTGTCATCCTGGCTGTTATCGTCGGATAGAATAATGTGATCGACAAGATCCTCTGGAATCTCTGAAACGGTTGCTCTCAGGGTTTTGGATGCATTGTAAGCAGGGAGTACAACGGTAACTACTTTGTCTTTTATCATTAGAAAGAGGTTATTTTCGGATCAAAAAAGCATATCCGTTTTGTTTATAGATTACACTGAGTTGAGGATTCTGTTTCAATAGTTTTTCCAGTTTATTAACCTTGGTCACCAGGTAGACCGGCTTATCGACATCTCCTTTAACAAGCCATCTGTTAAATCTGGAGATAGGATTGCTTACAGGTTGCTTATCTCCGTAAAAAAGAGGTGCATATGACTTGAAAGAGGCAGATTTCAGGTAAACATCTTTTCCTTTCATGCTTTTGCAAAATTCTATCAGCGAATTTTGACTGTACATTTCAACTTTTTTTGGATAAATCAATATGGCGCCGATGATAAACAGCAACGAAGTTACTCCAAGTATGAGAAACTGTCTTTTTGCCGGACTTTTCCTGTGATAAAGATAGACCAGGATTCCCACAAAAAGAATAAAAGCGGGCAAATAGTCAATAGCAGTCCAGGCAACAGAAGCGTTCAAACATGCGACAGCAAATGGATCGTTAATATATGGAATGATCCAGGCAGGATTGCTGAGGAGTATAGGAACTGCAGCAGTAGCAAGAACAAGCAATCCGAAAATAGTCACAATTATCACGGAGATAGCCTTTGGAAGGGATTGTTGTTGAGTCCATCTGGCATCAATATACATGGCCGCAAGAAATGTCATCGGAAAATAACAAAGTGATGAGTAGTGAATGATTTTGGTTTTTACGATTGAAAACAGGATCAGTACAATAAAAAAAAGGATGATCATGATTTTTTTGAATAGAACAAGATCGGCATCTGAACTGTTTTTTTCACGGAATCCGAGGACAAAGAACAAAGAAACCGGGAAAAGGCCAAGAAAAAGAACCACCAGATGGTAGAGGAACGAGCCACCATGCCCGGCATCCTGAGAAGAGAATAACCTGATCTGGTAGTGAATAAAATCGGCAACTGTGTCGTAATTACCCTGCAGAGCGATCAGGAAAAACCAGGAACCACCAACCAGGATCAATATAAAGATGAAACCCGCAATCGCAATACCGTGGAGGGGAAAACGGAATCGACGGATGATGATCAAAACAAACAATGCCAAGAACCAGATAAGGCCTGCAACCGGGCCTTTCGTGAGAATGGCAAGTCCGAGCAAAGCTGCTGATAACGAACTCCAGCCTAGTTCTTTCCATCGGCCAGAGCTCCGGAGGTATTCGAACAATGAATAAATACTAAGAAAAATGAACAGATTAAACCATGGGTCGATAATTCCGGATTTAAAATAAAGAAAGGGAAGCACAGAGCAAATATAGGCAGCTACCCAAACGATACCCAGTCGTTCCGATTTTAACCTTGAACCAATTAAAAACAAGGCAATTAACGTGATCACACCGCAGAGAGCATTTGGAAACCTGGCCGCATATTCATTGATTCCCCACAGCTTCATTGAAACCACTTGCATCCAGATAAATAAAGGGGGCTTTTCCCAAAAAGGGAGAAAATCAATCTGAACCATTGAGTAGTTCCCGGAAACGATCATTTCACGGGCACATTCTGCAAAATTGATTTCATCCCAGTCGAAAAGATGAATACGGCCTAACAAAGGAAAAAAAAGGATGGCTGAAATCACAACGACCAGAAGAAGAATGATCGTTTTTTTCATTAATTCATCATTTGTTCTTGCCAAAAGTAGTTTTTTTAACTTTCCACTAATTTGCTAGACTGCTTTTACCAGGAAGTAGTTCTTTTTTCCTTTCTGGACCAGTATGTAGGTCTCCTGGAGCAGATCATTCATCCCCACAAGATACTCGTCTGTCACTTTTTGTTTATTGACAGAGACTCCGTTGTCCTTCAGCATCCGGCGGGCTTCTCCTTTAGATGGAAGAATCCCGGTGAAATCAGTTAAAAACTCTACAATGGAAATAGATTTCGCTATATCGCTTTTCGCTATTTCACTTTGTGGAACTCCTTCAAAAACGGATAGAAGCATATAAACAGGAAGTCTGGTGAGTGTCTCGGTAGTACCTGTCCCAAAAAGAATTTCTGATGCCTCAAGAGCAGCCATGTAGTCGGCTTCCGAATGGACCCTTATCGTAATGTCTTTGGCGAGCGCCTTCTGGAGAATCCTGGTATGAGGTGCTTCCTGATGCTCTTTGATCAACATGTCAATCTCCTCCATGGTGAGCAGGGTGAACTTCCTGATATATTCAGAGGCCTCTTCATCAGAGGTATTCAGCCAGAACTGATAAAACTTGTAGGGAGAGGTTCTTGCCGGATCGAGCCACACATTCCCCTCTTCGGTCTTTCCAAATTTACCCCCGTCAGCTTTGGTTATGAGGGGGCAGGTGAGAGCAAACGCATCACCACCAATTTTCCGGCGGATGAGTTCAGTGCCGGTCAGGATATTTCCCCACTGATCGGAGCCGCCCATCTGAAGTTTCACCTGTTTGTTTTCATATAACCAGCAATAATCGTAACCCTGGATAAGCTGGTAAGAGAACTCGGTAAATGAGATGCCGGCTCCTGACTCCATCCGGTTTTTAACGGAGTCTTTTGCTACCATATAGTTGACGGTTAAATGCTTGCCAACCTCACGAAGGAATTCAAGGAATCCAAACTTACTGGTCCAGTCCCAATTATTGACCATCTCTGCGGAGTTTTTCCCGGAGTCAAAATCGAGAAACTTTTCAAGTTGTGTTTGAATACTTCGCTGGTTGTATCGAAGTGAGTTTTCATCGAGGAGGGATCGCTCTTCTGACTTGCCGGATGGATCTCCAATCATCCCGGTGGCACCTCCAATAAGTGCATAAGGCTTATGGCCAGCCCGTTGCAGGTGTACCAACATCATGATGGTGGCCAGGTTACCGATATGCAGTGAATCGGAGGTGGGGTCAAAACCGATATATGCCCGGGTCATCTCTTTCATCAATTGCTCCTCAGTTCCCGGGGTGATGTCGTGGATCATTCCACGCCAACGTAGTTCCTCAATGAAGTTCATCAGGTAAATTTTTGCGAAAATACGAAAAATCGAACTACTGTTTCACCGCTCTGATCACCTGTTGTCCTGAATCACTGATAATACGAACGAAGTAAAGGCCTGATGGCATCGTATTAAAATCATTCAGTACAACGGTTGATGAACTATTTACAATGAGGGTCTGCGTGCTTATCAACTGACCGGTGACTGAGAGAATCTCAATCCTGATCTTTTCAGAGTTCGTGCGGTTACATTTAAGCCAGGGAGAACCAGTGAAAGGTACAGGAAAAAGTGCGTATGATTGCTCAGGTTCAAATGATGTTGAAGAGGCTGAGATAACAAACATGGCATTCAACATGTTTGGTATTCCATATCCGTAAAGGTTGTCGGGGGTTGCAGCTAACGATGCAGTATTCCTCACGGCATCACGGAGTTCCTGTGCTGAAAAGGCAGGGGCTGATTGCCATAAACAGGCCATGGCTCCTGCCATGATAGGAGAGGAGAATGAGGTTCCATTGCCCTGAACCACTCCACCCCACGCTGCAACGATGGTTGTTCCTTCACCCTGGGCTACTACATCAGGCTTGATCCGGCCATCATAAGTTGGACCTGTGGAACTGAATGAGGCATACCATCCCGATGCATTAACTGCACCAATTGAGAATACACTATCTCCGTCAGCCGGAGCCCCAATATATTGCCATGATGACCCGCCGCTGTTACCGGCACTGTTCACCACAATGATGCCACGGCTTGCGGCCAGATCAGCAGCACGGGTTACAGGAGCCGTATTCCCATCCATATCAGCATAGGAATGGTCGTAAACCGGATTATCGAACGTTGTATATCCAAGTGATGAATTGATGACATCGGCACCGAGACTGTCGGCAAATTCTGCACCGCCAGCCCAGTTATACTCCTCAATGAGTGCCTCATACTCACCAACTTCGGTACGGACCAGCCAAAAAGAGGCATGAGGCGCCGTCCCAACCATCTCTCCCGGAAGATTGGCCCCTATGGTAGACAGAACACTTGTGCCATGTGTATGCTGGTCAAAACCAAATACATTGTTCCCGGGGATATTGAAATCGCGGGTCCCGAGGATCTGGTTGTTGAGCCAGAGAGAGTCAAAAGCAGAGATCTGGTCTGTCTGGGAAAAACCGGCATCCAGTATGACGATCATCATACCCTGTCCGGTATAACCAAGATCATGAAGGCCATCAAGAGATATCATATGTGTCTGATTATATGCCTGGCCATAATCGATACTGCCCGTGGATTTGGGTGTAACAACAGAGGCCGGTTTGATCAATGTGTATGGTGGAATCTCATCTAATTGCTTTATCCCGGGCTCTCCGGATCCCTGAACAGGCGTTTTTGAAAGAACCTGGTCGATATGATCAACAAACGGAAGCGCAGCGATAGCTGCAAGTATTCCAGGATCATTTGTGTTGACAACAACCGCATTAAACCACTTCAGTGAATATACTACAGTAGCCCCTGTTGCCTCAATATCCGTTACATAGGAAGGGGTTACGGGAAGATCCTTCATGTCGAGAGAGATGTTTGAGTTTGTTCGGCGGTCAAGTGACCGCTGGGTGAGAAACTCAATAGGATTGGACAGGAAATAGGGGTTGTTGTCTTTATCTGTCAGAAAAACAACATGTTTCTCCTCCTGAGCAAACAGGGAAACTGTAATTGAAAAGATGAGTAGCATTAAGGATAATTGTTTCATAATCAACGCGTTTAATGTTTTTGGACAATAATCAGGGAAAACATACGGGAGAGAGAACCGATTGTTTTTGCAAAGTTACGGTTTATTTCGGTCCCATATTAAAAATCAACTCTCCACCCTTCATCAGATCAGCATGTTCAAGAAAGGGTGTAGTCAATAACGTCCCATTCAATGAAACGGACTGGATGTAAATATCCTGATCCTTCAGGCGATTGACCTTGATGTTCAATGTTTCTCCTTTCTCCAGGGATAGAGTTGCTTCGGTGACAGAAGGAGACCCTATTGCATATTGTGTGGTCCCGGGACACACAGGATAAAACCCCAGGACTGAAAAGATATACCATGCACTCATCTGTCCGCAATCGTCGTTGCCACAGAGTCCGTCGGGAGCATTGCGGTACATCGTTTCACAGATCTGACGCACCCGATCCTGCGTTTTCCATGTCTGGGAGGTCCAGTTGTACAGGTAGGGAACATGGTGGCTTGGTTCATTACCGTGTACATAGTTCCCGATCAACCCAACCCTTGTCACATCTTCGGTTTCAGCAAAATGTGCATCGTCGAGATGCATGGTGAACAGGGAGTCGAGGTGTTGGATAAAACGTTCTTCGCCTCCCATCAGCTGAATCATCCCGGGAACATCATGAGGGATGTAATACGAATAATTCCACGAGTTCCCTTCAATAAATCCCTCTCCATGGGTATTCAGGGGATCGAAAGGTACCTTCCACGATCCGTCTGCATTCCGTGGCCTGACGAAACCCAGAGTGGTATCAAAGAGGTTTCTGTAATTTTTTGATCTTTCACGAAACGAGGCGTTCATTTCCACGGCATTACGTTTTACTGTATCAGATAGCATCGTTTGATGTGATATGGCATCAGCCAGCTGTGCAACGGTAAAATCATCATACGCATATTCAAGGGTGATGGATGCCGAATTGGAGATCCGGTCTTCCGGGATAAACCCAAGGTCCATGTAGTCCTCCACCCCTGTGTAATGTTTATTGGTAGCCGTTTTGATCGCCGCTCTCAAGGCTCTGGCAGCATCAAACCCCCGGATTCCTTTCACAGCGGCATCTGCGATAACAGGAACACTGTGATAACCGATCATACACCAGTTTTCATTGCCGTGATGAGACCATACCGGTAACATCTTTTCAGGGCTCTGATCAAAATGTGCCAGCATGGAGTTAACCATATCGGAAGTACGATTGGGATACATCAGTGTGAGAAAAGGATGAAGAGCGCGGTAGGTATCCCAGAGAGAAAATATCGTGTAGTTGGTGAATCCATTTGACTGATGTACATCTGTGTCGATACCACGGTAGGCTCCATCAACATCCTGGTAAACAGAAGGATGAATTAAAGAGTGATAGAGTGCGGTATAAAAAATCACCTTCCGATCCCCGGAAGCCTGAATTTTGATTCGTTGCAGCTCATCTTCCCACGACTGATTCGCTTTAATTTTGATATTTTCAAAATCCCAAAAGGGGATCTCATCCTGCATGTTTTTCAGCGCTCCCTCCATAGAGACCCCCGATAATCCAACTTTGACCAGTATCTTCTCTCCCGAAGTCGTAGCAAAGTCAAAATGGGCCTTCAGTTTCTTTCCGGCCAGTTCGGGAAAATTTTCCTGCTGGTTGAATTTCCGCCAGAAGCCTTTGTAACTGAGGGGATTTTCATCACGGAAGCCATAGCTTTTAAATGATTTCGAGAAAGCCATAGCGAAGTAGATATAGCGGGTTCGACCCCATCCGCTGGTAATCCGGTATCCGGCAATCAGGCTGTCATTAATTATCCGGATATATGCCCACTGAACTTTCCCATCATAGTTGTAGATTCCGTGATCCAGGTCGAGAATCAGGTGGGCGCTATCGCTTTCCGGAAATGTGTAGCGATGAAATCCACACCGGACGGTGGCCGTGAGTTCTGCCTCCACATCAGGTTCGTCGAGGTGAACCCTGTAATACCCGGGTGATGCCGACTCGGTCTCTTTTCGGTATGATGACCTGTAGCCGGATGCCGGATTGTCCGATACGCCGGGATTGAGTTGAAGATTCCCAATAGTAGGCATGATCAGAATGTCACCCAGATCGGAGTGTCCGGTTCCGCTGAAATGCGTATGACTGAAGCCGACAATGGTAGGGTCATCATACTGGTAACCTGCACAATAGCGGTAGACATCAGGATTGTATTTCCCGTTGATGGAAAACGGAATGGTATCGGTATCGGGGCTGAGTTGTACAAATCCAAACGGGACCACTGCTCCCGGAAATGTATGGCCCATCTCCTGTGTGCCGATAAAGGGGTTAACATAGTGGGTGAGGGAGTCAGAATTGGGTTGTTGAGAGAAGGTGGCTGTAACAATAAATAGTGAAATGGTGAAATGGTGAAATGGTGAAATAAGGATGATCCGGAATGTTCGTTTCATGGATTAAATTTCATGGGTGAAGAAAAAACGGTGAGATAGGTGTAGTTTTTACCGGTTCCCCAGGCTTATTACTCCGGTATTAGGTTGGGTAAAAATACGAAAAGCGACGAAAACCGGAAATCTGCTTTATTGCGTATCTTTGTGCGTTATTCACAAACCTTATTTTATGACACTTCCAGGGATGTTTTCAGAAACCGTCCGAAATTTCGGACAACGCCCGGCGCTGGCTTTTGCCGGACAGACTCCGGTTACCTTCAAGGAGCTGGAAGAACAGATTTACACAGTAATCAGTCAGCTGGAATCCATTGGGATAAGGCATGGCGACAAGGTTGCTATTCTTGCTGCCAGTTCACCCAACTGGGCCGTATGTTACTACGCCATCACATTTATGGGAGCTGTAGCAGTTCCTATACTACCCGATTTTCATGAAACGGAGATAGAAAATATCATTATCCATTCGGAGACTAAAGCTCTTTTTTATTCCTCCGGACTTAAGGCGAAGATCAAACCTTCGTTGGAAAAAATTGTACCAAACCGTTTTCTTGTTGACGATATCACGGCAGTTTCCGCTGCCAAAGATGCTACAGCAGAGAGCGACGAGATAAAAATTCGTAAGGATTATGATGTCAAAGAGAATGATCTTGCGGCGATTATCTATACTTCCGGAACAACCGGAAAATCAAAAGGGGTCATGCTGTCTCATTTGAATATTTGCTTTACAGCCTTGAAGGGAAGCAAAATTATTCCAATCTATGATACCGACCGCTTCCTCTCAGTATTGCCATTGTCACATTCGTATGAAAATACAGTTGGTTTGGTACTTCCTATGATCAATGGTGCATGTGTCTATTATCTTGGCGGACTTCCAACCCCGTCCATCCTGCTTCCGGCTTTGCAGGATGTGAAGCCTACCTTCATGCTTACAGTTCCCATGATCATTGAAAAGATTTACCGGAACAAGATCAGGCCGGCTTTCACTGAGAAACGGGTCATGCGTATCATTTACAGCGCTCCTCCATTCAGGAAGGTGCTGAACCGGATTGCCGGCAAAAAACTCATGGCGACATTTGGAGGGGAGCTGCGGTTTTTTGGGATTGGTGGAGCAAAACTCAGTTCTACCATCGAAAAATTCCTGATCGAGGCAAAGTTCCCTTATGCAATCGGGTATGGATTAACTGAAACTTCACCATTGCTTGCGGGATGTAGTCCCAGTAATACGCGTCTGCAATCTACCGGACCTGCCCTGGAAGATGTAACCCTCAAGATTCATGATCCTGATCCGGTAACAGGTGAAGGCGAGATTTGGGCCAGGGGTGCAAATGTGATGCTTGGTTACTATAAGGAACCCGATCTGACCAGCGAGATGATTACGCCGGATGGATGGCTGCAAACAGGAGACCTGGGCATTTTCGATAAAGATGGTTATCTCTTTATCCAGGGAAGGAAGAAGAATACGATTTTAGGCTCAGGTGGAGAGAATATCTACCCGGAAGAGATCGAATCGGTCATCAACAACTTCAAGCATGTTGCCGAGTCGCTGGTGATTGAACAAAAAGGGAAGCTGGTTGCACTGGTCCACTTCAACAAAGAAGAGATTGAGGAGAAGTACCTTCACATGAAGCAGGAGGTCACATCCTATGTTGAGCACAGGATAGAAGAGCTGAAAGTCGAGTTAAAGGAGTACATCAACTCCAAGGTCAACAAATTTTCACGGGTACAATCGGTAGTTAATCAACCTGAACCGTTTAAAAAAACACCCACCCAGAAGATCAAACGCTTCCTCTACATTTCCTGACAGTTATTTCCGGTATCGCATTGCCAGGATGAAATAGATGAAGACAGGAACCACGATTGTCCCGATAAAAATCGGGAAGAACCATATTCCAAGTCCCTCTGATTTACCAAAGGCAATCATAACCGTCTCGTAACTGATAAAAAAGAACATCAGTACGATCACAAGTTTCAGATATTTTATCAACCGCAGGCCGAGAGTATATTGTTTACGGGCATTTGCCGGTGTGATCTTAACAGGATAGTTTAATTTCTCCGGGATCCGGCTGATAAGTGTCAGAACAGAGTATATGACCAGGGCGATACCTGGCAGCATCCAAAGAGTTACTTTGTTCCCATAGCCATCGGGAGTTCCACTTGCATTGAAATGGGTTGGGACGGTATCGGGCAACCGGGGGATATTGTACAGTGAGAATCCGAAAAAGATGAGGATACAAATAATTGCAAGGATCTCCAGTATCCAGTCTGCAGGGCCCATCTCAAGTTTAACAATGGGTCGGTCAGGATCCAGACGATGTCTTTTTCTGAATATCATTTTTTATGATTTTTTTAGGAGATCTCCCATGTTGTTTTAAGGCATTGTCGAGAATCCATTCAACCTGACCATTCACACTCCGGAACTCATCAACCGCCCACGATTCGAGGGCGGCATAGAGTTTCGGATCCAATCGAAGCATAAATACTTTCTTCTTCGACATAAAAATAATTTATTGATGCAGTGTTCCTGTATTCAGAACCGGCGTGGCATCTTTGTCAGAGCAGAGGACCACCATCAGGTTGCTGACCATAACAGCTTTTTTATCTTCATCCAGCTCAACCACATTTTTCTTACTGAGTTGGTCGAGAGCCATTTCAACCATTAATACAGCTCCTTCCACGATTTTGTGACGCGCTGCAACGATAGCAGTAGCCTGCTGCCTGCGCAACATGGCCCCGGCGATTTCTGAAGCATAAGCCAGGTAACTGATCCGGGCCTCCATCACAAAGATGCCGGCAATAGCCAGCCGCTGGGTGAGTTCCTCCTCCAGCGCCAGGTTGACATCCTCACCACCGGAGCGGAGGGTAACCTCAGCGTGATCATCTTCGAAGTTGTCATAGGGATAATGACCGGCAAGTTTACGGATGGCAGCCTCACTCTGAATCTCAACGAAGTGTGAGTAATCATCCACTTCGAAAGCGGCTTTGTAGGTGTTTTTCACCTGCCAAACAAGCACAACCCCGATCATGATCGGATTACCGATCTTATCATTCACCTTGATGGGATCACTGTTAAGGTTACGTGCACGGAGAGAAATTTTCTTCCTGACCAGGAATGGGTTCAACCAGAAAAAGCCATTTCTTTTCAGGGTTCCCTTGTACGCACCGAAGAGCACAAGTACAGCCGATTCATTCGGATTGATCACCAGGAATCCCGGGAGGATAAAAATTACGAGGGCAATGCAGATGAGTCCCAGTACAATTGCCCAGATCTGACCCGGGTAATTCACAAAATCAAGTACAGCCAGTGTAATCAATACGATCAGGCTGATTACTCCCATATAGCCTGATACGGGAGATGAAAGTTTTTCTTTTTCCATTGGTTTAAATTTAATGATATCAAAATGATATCAGAATAATTCTGCAATAATAGTATATTTTTTTACAGAAGTCAAGAAAAATCATAAAAAAGTGATTAGTGATTAGTGATTAGCGATTAGTGATTAGGGAAAAAGACAAGGCAAGAGGCATAAGCCACAAGGCAAGAGGGAACAAGGGAGAAGGGAGCAACAGGAATCCAGCATCCGGCATCCGGTTAGGATATATCATGTGACGATTTACAGTTCATAGTACTAGGGACTACTTTTTCTCTGACTTTATTCTGTTATAAAATCCAGATAGCTACTGGTATTAATCATCGCAGTAATTGCATTGGGATAAGCTTTCATGAACGTAAGAGACACCTTTTTCTTTGCTTGTGCATTCCATTTGAATTCAAATGCGGATAACACACCATCCCTTTCTTCAATATAATCAATTTCCTGTTGTTGTGTGGTTCTCCAGAAATAACTATTTGAATCAATCTGATGATTGTTTAACAACTTGTATCTCTCACTAACAATGAAATTTTCCCAGAGTGCTCCTTTATCCGTTCGCAAGTCAATATCACTGAAATTCGATAATAATGCATTACGAATGCCATTATCATAAAAATATATTTTGCGTGATTTCTTTATCTCATTTCTTGCATTCCGGGAAAAAGATCTTAACCTGAATAAAACAAATGATTTTTCCAGAAGATCTATATATCGGCGAACTGTTATCTGGTCAATCCCCAGGAAATTTGCCAGTTCAGTATAGGAAACTTCACTACCAATCTGAAGAGCCAAAGCCTCAAGCAGAGATTCAATTATCTCAGGTTTTCGTATATCCTGAAAAGAAAAAATATCCTTATATAAATAGCTGCCTGAAAGGTTGTTCAATATTTTTCTTTCCTCTCCAGGTTCATTAATCACGCCCGGATACATCCCAAAGAGAAGACGTTGTTTCAACAATCTTTTTTCTGTGGTAACATTTGTATACCCAATTATCTCCTGTGTGGAGAGTGGAAGCAATAAAAACTCATATTTTCTTCCTGTCAGCGGTTCATTGATCTCTCCTGTTAATTCAAGGGAAGACGATCCGGTAGCAATTAGTTGAACATCTTTAATTTTATCATGAATCAGTTTGAGTGTAATACCAATATTCTTAACCCGCTGTGCTTCATCTATCATAACTACCTTCACATTACCAATTCTTTGTTTCAATTGAGATGAAGTTACATCGGTTAATTCTTTTCTAATATCCGGTTCATCACAATCCAGGATCAATACCTTATCCTGGATTTCATTTGATAGCATTTCAAGTAAAGTAGTTTTCCCAGATTGTCGTGGGCCATATAGTAAAATAGTTTTACCTGTGAACAAGGTTTTTTTGATCTGTTCTAAAATGGTTCGCTGTATCATTGTTGAAATATTTGCTGTAAAAATAAGCAATTACCGGAATATAATCATGAAAAAACATAATAAAACATGATTATGATCGACTAAATAGCTAAAACCACAAGGGAGGGGAAAATCCGGTATCCGGTATCAGGTTTCCAGCATCCAGTTCGCATATATCATGTGACGATTTACTTATATATGAAATATTTTGCATATATTGAGGCCCATAACCAAGCCAAAATTGTAATTGAGAGCACAATCCAAACATACTCGTTTGCTGACATTGCAGGTACAAAGATCCGCAAGGAATAATCAATTTCATAAACCAAACTCATTCATTCTCTTCTGTCTGATCCTGACAATCTCATTTTACACTTCCCATTCATTTGCCCAATACACTTACGAACTTGACAGAACTACCCGCTTCGAAAAGATGGGTGCAGAAGAAGGCTTGTCCAGTGGTTATGTTTATTGTATGCACCAGGATAAGTACGGGTTTATCTGGATTGGGACACAATATGGACTGAACCTGTATGACGGCTACGAATTCAAAATATTTACTGCCAATCCTAAAAATCCTCAGTCTTTATTTGATAACTGGATTAAAGACATACTAGAAGAACCAGATGGAACCATGTGGTTTGCTACAAATTTAGGTATAAGTAAATACAACCGGGCAAACCAAACATTCACCACTTATTTCCCGGATACCAATGATATTACTAGTGAAAGCAATAGCCCTGATAAGATTTTACAGGATGGCGATTATTTATGGATCGATGTTTGGCGAGGTGATTTACTTCGATTTAATCTAAAAACTGAACAGTTTCACTCCTTCGCAAAAGATACACTAAATCCATCGAAAGGAATTTATAGCAGCAACACTGATTATATATTTATTGATGAGTCAGGAGTACTTTGGGTTTGCTCAAGTGAAACCGGAGGTGATTTTGCACTCAGTAAATTTAACAAAAAATCCGAAACATTTTCACATTATATAAATGATCCAGCTAATCCCGAAAGTTTTGTTGGCAAAGAGATTAAGTCGATGATTGAAGACAATGAAGGAACGATTTGGATAGCAACTCTCGGTGGAGGTTTACTCGACATCATTGACAAAGAAAAAGGGAAATTCAGGCAATATCTGCATGATGAAAATGACAAAAATTCCATAATCCATAATTACCTGCATAAAGTATTTATAGACTCAAATGGAAATATCTGGATCGCAGGCGTAAAAGGCTTCTCACTATTAAATAAAAAAATAGCCCGGTTCACTAATTATCATGTACCTATGCGAACTGACTTCCCTGACAGGTACAACTATATTACCGATATTAATGAAGATAGTAACGGTGATTTATGTATAACTTCACGTGATGGATTTTTCAGGTTTAATGTGTCAACAAAGATTTTGTTTCATTACATTAATGATCCGGAAAACCAAACCAGTATAAGTCATAATATGGTTAGACAAGTTCTAAATGAGCGCACTGGCCAAACATGGGTGGTATTACCAAATAGTAGTATTAACAGGACAAACCAGTTTTCCAACGCCTTCAGGAGAATACAAAAAAAGGCCAATGTCAATAATTCCATTTCAGGTAATGCAATAGGTAGATTTTTTACAGATAGCAAAGGCAACTTTTGGGTTGGGTGTGCTCATAGGGGTGGACTGAACAGAACAAAAATTAATAACCATAAAGATTATGACAATTTCGAACATTTTTTCTATGATGCTAATGACCTTAGTAGTATAAGTGGAGATAGAATAAGTGCCATTTATGAAGATTACGATCAAAAGCTTTGGTTTGGGACATGGACTGGTTTGAACAGTTATGATTACAACACCAATAGTTTCACACGTTTTCAATATGATCCTGATGACAGCACAACAATAAGCCAAAATATTGTTATGTCTGTTTTTGAAGATAGCCATGGCACCTTTTGGGTTGGGACCCGAAACGGTTTGAACATCATGGACAGAGAAACAGGTAAATTTATACGCTTTTTACCGGATGAAAATGACAGTTCCAGTATTTCGAGTGAAGATGTTCGGGTTGTTTTGGAAGATTCGTTTGGTGACCTCTGGTTTGGTGGCAGGTATCTTGAAAAATTGAATAGAAGTGATACAAGTTTTATTACGTACTTTTCTGACTCTGTTGGTATCCACGATTTTGTTCCTAAGGATATTTGGAACATCCTTGAAGATGATTCAGCCAATCTTTGGATCTCTACCAATAATGATGGTTTATACAAGTTTAACAGAGATGAATCGAAATTTACTGCATTTACAACCCAAAATGGACTGCCAAGCAATACGATAAATGCACTCCAGATTGATGACAAGGGTACTATCTGGGTATCCACAAATCAAGGCTTGTCGAGGATTAATCCACATGATTATTCTATTCGGAACTTTGATATGGCTGATGGATTGGTCAGTCTTGAATTCATCAACCGAAGCACATACAAAGATGATGAAGGTTGGTTGTATTTTGGCAGTCGGGATGGTTTTAACGTTTTTCATCCTGATAGCATAAAAGAAAACAAAATTTTACCTCCTGTTTATATTACCTCTTTAAATGTAGGTGGAGAACCAAAATATTTTGATAAGCCACTTTATGAGTTGGAGGATATTGAGTTAGTATACAATGAGAATGATTTTAGTTTTGATTTCGTAGCGCTGAATTACATCAATTCGCAAAAAAACGAATATGCCTATATGCTTGAAGGCTATGATGAAGATTGGGAATATGTTGGAAATAAACATGTTGCCAATTACACAAATATGAGTCCGGGAGAATATACATTCAAGGTAAAAGCCTGCAATAATGATGGGTATTGGAATGAGGAAGGAGCCAGTCTTGAAGTGCATATTCACCCTCCTTTCTGGAAAACCTGGTGGGCATATGTGATTTATACGTTTGCGTTCATTGGCCTGGTATATCTAATTCGTCGAAATGAATTAAGAAAAATAAACTTGCGTCGGGAATTGGAGCTGGAGCAGGTGCAGGCTGAAAAACTTGCAGAATTGGATATTGAAAAAAACAAATTTTTCTCAAATATTTCCCACGAATTTCGCACTCCTCTTACCTTGATATTAGGCCCACTGGATAGATTTATTAGCAAGCTAAAGAATGAAGAGCAAAAACAGGAACTCAATTTGGTAAAGCGCAATGCCCATAGATTACAAACTCTGATAAACCAAGTGTTAAGCCTCTCCAAACTGGAATCCGGGAAGATGAAACTAAAAGCCCGTCCTGAAAATATTGTCAAATTAACCAGCTTGTTCATGCAATCCTTCCATTCAATGGCTGAGGACAAAGGAATAAAGCTTGAGTTTGAAAGTAAAGCAGAAGAGTATATTGTATTCATTGATACAATCAAATTTGAAAAGGTGATCAACAACTTGCTTTCGAACGCGTTTAAATTTACTGAAAGTGGAGGTGAAATAAAAGTTTCGATCTGTACCACCCTGGGTCTCCCCTCCAGGGACAACAATGCGAAGATCCCCCCCCTTCAGGGGGGACCAAGGGGGGTGCAAATCAAATTCTCCGACACAGGTATTGGTATCCGAAAAGAAGAATTATCTCATGTTTTCGACCGTTTTTACCAGGTGGATGAAGCTCAAATGAAAACCAACCTTGGAACAGGGATCGGATTAGCTCTCACCAAAGAATTGATTGAACTGCATCATGGCACCATATCAGCTGAAAGTGAACATGGAAAAGGAACAACCTTTACTATATTCCTTCCCATGGGCAAAGACCATCTTTCAGAAGATGAAATCATTGAAACAGATAGTACCACTTCGGAAATGGATGAGGAATTACTCAATGATGATTATTTGTTTGTCGAGGATGTAGCAACAAAGACTGATTTAAAAGCAAAAGGGCCAGTCAATAACAATTTGCCCCTGCTATTAATTGTTGAAGACAACGATGATATGCGTGCTTACATCAAAAGCTATCTTGTAGATTCTTATAATATCATTGAAGCTGGAAATGGAAAGGAAGGGGCAGAACTAGCCATCGAACATATCCCCGACCTCATTGTGAGCGACCTGATGATGCCCAAATTGGATGGAAACGAAATGACCAGCAAATTAAAAACCGATGAGAGAACAAGCCATATCCCGATCATTCTTTTAACGGCAAAAGCTTCTAAGGAGAGTAAATTAGAAGGGCTTGAGACCGGTGCCGATGATTTTCTGATCAAACCCTTCGATGCTGAGGAATTGCTTGTCAGGATTAAAAACCTGATAGAGCAAAGAAAAAAATTGAGCGTTTTACTATCCCATCATATTGGCGATACAAGTCAAACACGTTTGATTCAGGAGTCATCTGGTAAAATGATCACAAAGTTAGATGGGCTGTTTATCGAAAAAACGACCGCTGTTATACAGGAGCATATGTCAAATCCGGAATTCAGCGTAGATATGCTTGCCCGTGAAATGGCTGTGAGCAGGGTACAACTACACCGCAAACTAAAGAACCTGACAAATAATTCAGCCAGTGATCTGATAAGGAATATACGAATGATAAAAGCGGCTGAATTACTTAAAGAAGGTGATTTGAATGTGACACAGATATCCTACGAAATCGGTATTTCGAGCCTGTCAAACTTTGCAAAGACCTTCAAAGAAAAATATGGGGTAAATCCTTCTGAATATGTTTAATACGTAGCCCCATATAAGCCCCACACTCAAATTTGTAACCTCCGCGTTCAAATTGGAAACCCTTGCGTTAGCCAATCCTTTCCTCCTGAACTAATTTTGTCAGTATAATTTTAGTTAATCCATCAGTGATGAAAAAATGGAGGATCTCATGAAAAAATTAGCCTTACTAATCGTATTAGCATTATTTATACAATCAAACTTATCAGCACAGTCATGTCTGCCTGATGGCATCACATTTACTACCCAGGCTGAAATTGACAACTTCCAAACCAACCACCCTAGCTGTACTGAAATAGAAGGGGATGTTGAAATCTTCGGGACTGATATTATTCTTTTAAACGGATTAAGCATGATAACTTCCATTGGAGGAAACCTGAGGATTATAGGCAACGACTCCCTTAGCAGTTTGACTGGATTAGAAAATTTAACTTCCATCGGGGGTAGCCTTATAATTGGTGAGATTGACATGATTTCTGGAGGGAATCCATCGCTCACCAGCCTAACGGGATTAAATAATCTCACTTCCATTGGGGGAAACCTTAGGTTTACAGAAAACTCCCTGACAAATCTGACTGGTTTGGATAATATTGCTTTTATCGGTGGAGACCTAGGGATATACAGCAACTATTCTCTGACAAGTCTGACAGGTTTAGAAAGCTTAACTTTTATTGTAGGGAATCTCATAATTGGGTCACCTTTTAACGGTGTTTCGAGTGGGGGTAACCCATCCCTCACCAGCCTGACAGGTCTGGATAATATTACTTTCATTGGAGGAAACCTTAGTATTGCAGACAACGGTGCCCTGACCAATTTGAGTGGATTGGAAGGATTGAACTTCATAGTGGGAGGCCTTGAAATCATTAACAACGGTCTGACCAGTTTGACAGGCTTGGACAATGTGAGCTCCATAGCAGGAGACCTTGAAATTGGCAATAATCCTGCTCTTCAAAATTTAACGGGGTTAACAAACTTAACTTTTCTCGAGGGGAATCTAAGAATTGGTAGTGATTCTTATTGGTTTAGCGTTAATTCTTCTCTTACAAGTCTGACAGGGATGGATAATCTTACTTCCATCGGAGGAAACCTTTGGATTGTAGGCAACGATTCCCTTAGCAGTTTAACTGGATTAGAAAACTTGACATTTATACAGGGGGATCTTTCAATTGGCACTTCTGTTTATTATTTTGGGCTTATCGGTAACCCATCTCTGACAAGTCTGACAGGCCTGGATAATATTGCTTTCATCGGAGGAAATCTTTGGATTGCAGGCAACGATTCCCTTAGCAGTTTGACTGGATTGGAGGGTTTGAATTCTATTGGCGGAGACCTTCATTTATATGGCAATGATACCCTGACAGCCATGACAGGACTGGGAAACTTAAATTATATAGAAGGGGATCTTATGTTTGGGGGTACCGCTTATTTACCATTGTCATTTAATACCGAATATATCGGGAACCCATCCATTACAAGTATGATTGGTTTGGATAATCTCACTACCATCGGGGGAGATCTTAAGATTAGGTTCAACGAAGCCCTGACAAGTCTGACGGGTCTGGA
>CALCGJ010000159.1 GCA_937900965.1 uncultured Bacteroidota bacterium
GTTCCCGGTTTCCTTTGTTTTGCTCTTTTGAATAATATGATACTCCATAAAGAATGGTATTTCCGTCGGGAGAGACTTCAGGGCCGCTGACCCGGCCAAATGACCATAATACCTCAGGGGTCATAATATCGCTGGTAAGCGACAGGTTCTGTTTTTCTATCAAAGGGGCAACTTCATCTTTTTGACCCGATGGTGTGCAGGCAGCAAGTCCCGCTAATGCCGCAATCAGCAGCAAAGAGAATGTGTTTTTCATGTGAATTGGTTTATGAACTTTTCAATGGATTTACCAGGAAGGTGGTAAAATTAAGAAAAAAGATCACAAAAACAGAACAAATAATAAGCGCTATTGGGTTCATGGTGTTATTCTGTTTTAATAGATCTCGGCGAGACCCGAATCTGTCAATATATAGGTTTGTGTTCCATGTTCATTTCTGAACGTATCGTAATAATAATCATGCTGATAACGCCAATTACCTTCTCCAAGTGTGATATATTGACCTATCGGAACTCTTACAGTTACCCTGATCTGTTCGCCACTCCAACATCCCTCCTGTGCAAGTGCCGAGACAGGTGGAAATATCAACGTGTCGCCTGATTGATGAACCTGGTAATTTACCTTCCTGGTTCTTTCCTTCGCCTCAGATATGGTTCTGCCCCTGGCTCTGATACTCGTGTTAACTTCAATCCTGTCACTATTTCCTGGCATGATCTCGATGATGGGGATCATGTAATAATTACCATCATAGTCTCTGGAAAGCTTTATTCCATCAAGTACCTCATACTCATCCAACTGTAGATCTTCAATGGCATTGTCTTTTCCATATTCAAGAATTAATGTGTCTGAAATGGTTTGAATAACCTCATTTGTCTGATTGAAAATTCCATCTGCTTTAAAATGATTAAAAATTTTGAATGCGAAAAATACTGTGATAACAAGGCCAATCAGCCAGATATTGAATGCTGAGACACCGAAGTACTTGATTCCCTCAAGTCTGAATATCATCCGGATGCCTGAATATAAGAGAAGGACAACAGGGATTCCAAATAGGAGTAAAATGGCTACCTGGACATAAAATGGATTCATTGAGCACCCGATTATAAGGTTCATGATATCTGGGAGAGATAGAATGGCGAAATCACCATCCACGAACATCGCTCCTCCCCAGCCAAAGACGAATGCCAGGAGAGCAATGAAGAAACTAATCCCTATCAGAACCAGGATAACTCCCAGGATAACCAATAAGATCCTTCCAAATACTTTGAGTACTTCGACAATCCCTTTCATGATCTGTTCTAAAGGGGAGCGGGAAGCCACGCCCCGCTGATAGTTCTGTTTGGTTTTTTGTGTGAGGTTCTTCAATTGATCTTTCAGTGCGCTCACCTCCTCTGTTATCGATTTCTCGATGTTGGATATATTCACCCGCTCTCCACGCATCTCCAGTTTTTCGGTGGTTGTGTTTGCTTCGGGGATCACTACCCAGAGAATCAGGTATAGAATGGCCCCAAACCCACCGGCAACTATGCTGATGATAAAAAGAATCCGGATAATAACAGGATCCCAGTGAAGGTAGGCCCCGATTCCGCCACATACCCCACCAACAACTTTGTTATCCGGGTCCCGGTAAAATCTTTTTGAGCTGCCGTAGTCAGCAGAAGGTGATTCCTCTTCAGTGCCCTCATCTTCTGCAAACTGACTGGGCTGCCCCATCACAACGATGACCTCATTCACATCCTGAATGGAGATAACCTGTTTGGTCTCACCCAGCTTCTCATGCAGGAGCTCTGCAATTCGTGCTTCGATATCATCTATAATATCGCTACTTCCCTCCATGGAGTTAAAATGGTTTTTCAGGCTCTCCAGGTAGGTGTTCAATTTTGTATAGGCATCCTCGTCTATGTGGAAGATGATCCCGCTGACATTGATATTTACAGTCTTTTTCATTGATCTTCTGTTTTTTGTTAGGCAATGATTTTTTCAACAGCCACTGATAATTCCTGCCACCCGACTTTCAGTTCGTTTAAAACGGCTTTACCGATGTCGGTGATCTGGAAATACTTTCGGGGTGGTCCTGATTTTGACTCTTCCCACCGGTAGGTGGTCATGCCATCATTTTTTAGCCTTGTCAGGAGAGGATAGAGTGTTCCCTCCACAATGATTAGTTTAGCCTCCTTCAGCTTTTCGATAATGTCAGAGGCATACGCGTCCTTCTCACCTATGATGGAGAGGATACAGAGCTCAAGGACTCCTTTGCGCATCTGGGCTTTTTGGTTTTCGATGTTCATGCGGCAAACATACGACATAAAAAGGTAATATGCAAGACATAGTACTAGAATAATTATAATATATGTCTACGCATAGTACTATATAATTGCGCAACACACATAATATCAGTAAAGTAGGTGTAGGATTAATTCCGGATTATTTTTGAGTTCAATTATGCCGATCACTGGATCACTGGATCACTGGATCACTGGATAACTTGATCGCCAGTTCACCAGTTCACTTGTTCACCAGTTCACTTGTTCACCAGTTCACCAGTTCACCAGTTCACCAGTTCACCAGTTCACTTGTTCACTTGTTCTTTACAATTGCCAGCGGGTATTTCAACCCTGTTGCCTTTTTGAGATAGGCTTTCACTGACCCGACCAGGATTTTGGCCTCTATATAAATAGGTACTTTATTGGGATCGTCGGAAACCCACACGAACGTTTCCTGATCTTTCGAAAATATCGTTCCCTCAACCATAATTGCCGAAAACTTATTGCACATGTAAAGGGTTCCATCGGGATGTTCTATGATCTCTTTGCCATGCATTCTGATATCGATCCGGTAAGTACTATCGTCCAGGGCAATATAAACAGGAATATTAGACCCGCTTTTTATAGAGTCAAGATCAAGGGAGCGAACATAATAAACTGCTGACAACATGTCGTACGTACAGCCGATCATCTTGATAGTGTCCGTCACCATTGGATCTTGATTGATTTTTGAGTTACTGAAGACAAGTCTGCTCGAATAGTCAAACCACGATCTGTTTTGCATCTGGTAGCCCCCTTCGAAAATATAACGCTGAAATTCGATTGTCTGAAGGTTGGTCGTATCAATCCAGGTTTCATATGTATCCCTTACCTTAAAAAGAATATCGTATGACTTGAATGTCCGGCCTGTACTGGTAAGATGCCAGGCAGGTTTATTCTTCTTTTTATCAAGTTTGGTGGAAAAGGTGACAATTCCGGCATCTACCCAGATCGGACCCCAGTTGTATGATATGATAAAGGAGATCTCCTCCCCGTTGGTGAAAGTTTGTCCTGAAGAATCGCACTGACCTCTGGCAGGCAATGATTGGAGTGAAGTGAGCAAGAGGCTTGCCAAAACGAACAGTAAGAAAGTGATCCGGGAATTTTGCACGACAGGAGGTTCATGTATACGTGTACAATGTTAATGAAATTTTTGTACTGCAGGAGCAACTCATGAATCACTCTGTTTTCTTTTTTCAATTCCTACATCGCCACTGCTTTTTTGAAGTTTGGTTTTTGTTATAAGAATTCGTATTTTTATCTCTGGAAATTAATATCATATGTCATTTTTTAAATCTGTTCGTTTCATTGTATCAACAATCATTGCAGGCGCCTTGGTCCTGATACCATACACAGCAAACTTCTTAATCGGCCAGGCCCAGTCAATCCTTGCATCAGCAGGAGTGCCGGAATGGCCAACGACCAGTTATAAATTAACGGTGTTCATTCTTATTTGGCTGATACTGTATGCGATTCTCTTCCTGGCAACGCCAAAATCAGATACATGATACTACTCTGTATCTTTGGAGTTGGTGAAATACCATCAAAAAAGGATATGCTGCTAACTGCTAACTGCCTACTACCTGCTGTAACCTGCCCACTGCCTACTGCCAACTAAAAAGAGACCACCTCAATGAATTGAGACAGCCTCTTTTTGTAGCGTGGACGAGAGTTGAACTCGTGACCTCCGGGTTATGAATCCGACGCTCTAACCAGCTGAGCTACCACGCCAAAAATGTGGGTGCAAAAGTACAAGTTTCAGACGTAAGTACAAAGAAAAATTAGGAGCTATTTAATCCAAATCGTCTTAATGTTCACAAACTCCCGGATGCCGTAGCTCCCAAGCTCCCGGCCGTATCCCGATTTTTTGATCCCGCCGAAGGGAAGCCGTGGGTCTGATTTGGTCATGCCGTTCACAAAAACGGCTCCACTCTCCACCTTGCGGGCGATTTGCTCACCCCGTTTGATATCTTTCGTCCACACACAGCCACCAAGTCCGAATTCGGAGTCATTGGCAACACTTACAGCCTCTTCTTCTGTAGTAACAGGGATAATGGCAAGCAATGGACCGAATGTCTCTTCTGAATAGGCAGGCATACCTGGTTGCACATTTGCCAGGATGGTGGGTTGGTAGTAACATCCTTTATGATCATATTTGGCTCCTCCTGCGATCAGGATTGCTCCCATTCGCACCGACTCTTTTACCTGCCGGTCAATGTCATCAACCAGGTCGGGGCGGGCCAATGGTCCGATCTGAGTCTCCGGATCCAGCGGATCTCCCACTTTTAATTCGCTGAATTTCTGATGCATCCGATTGGTAAACTCTTCCATCACCGACTCCTGAACGATAAACCGTTTGGCAGCAATGCAACTCTGTCCCTGGTTTATCATGCGTGCTGAAAGGGCAGTTTGAACCGTTAGTTCCATGTCGCAATCATCCAGCACGATAAAGGGATCTGATCCCCCGAGTTCGAGCAGTGTTTTTTTGATCCGCTGGCCAGCTGCTGCTGCCACCTGACTGCCTGCATATTCACTCCCTGTCAGGGTGACAGCTGTGACGGCTGGATGGTCAATTACAGGTTCCACCATGTCGGAAGGAATCAGCAGGGTACGAAAGAGATCCGCCGGAAAACCGGCCTCAAGAAATATATCCTCAATAGCCAATGCACATCCGGGAACGTTGGATGCATGTTTCAACAGGGCACCGTTGCCTGCCATCAGTGCGGGTGCTGCAAAACGGAAGACCTGCCAGAATGGGAAATTCCAGGGCATAACGGCAAGGACAACCCCCAGGGGCTGAAATGCAACAAAACTGCGGGAAGCGTCAGAAGGAATCACCTCATCCTGCAGAAACTGCTCTGCATTCTCAGCATAATATTCACAGACCCACGCACACTTATCCACCTCGGCTTCTGATTCCCTAATGATCTTGCCCATCTCCAGTGTCATCAGTACAGCCAACTCTCTCTTGCGGGTCCGGAGCAGGGCCGCAGCGTTCATCATATGTTCGCGACGTATAGAAAATGAATTGTTTTTCCACTGAAGCCAGGCTGTATGCGTCCGGTTGATGATCTCAACAACCTCTTCCGGGGAGTGCTCAGGATACTCCTTGATAAGTTGGTTATTCGCAGGATTTACACTTTTCATATTTTCGCTATTTCGCTATTTCACCACCTCACCACCTCACCACCTCACCATCTCACCACCTCACCAACTTCTCTTTTAAATAATAACCCGTATAGGATTCCTTACATATGACAAGATCCTCAGGTGTGCCTGCAAAAACAAGACTCCCGCCTTCATCACCTCCCTCTTTTCCCAGGTCTATGACCCAATCGGCAGATTTGATCACCTCCGGGTTGTGTTCAATAACGAGCACCGTATGGCCAATCCGGATAAGTGAATCAAACGCGATTAAAAGTTTGTGAATGTCATGGAAGTGAAGCCCTGTGGTAGGTTCGTCAAAGATAAAGAGAGTGGCTTTCTCGGTGGTTCCTTTAGATAGAAAGAAGGCCAGTTTGATTCGCTGGGCCTCGCCACCGGAAAGAGTGGAGGAGGATTGCCCAAGTTTCAGATAGCCAAGGCCTACATCTTTGAGAGATTGAAGCCGTGTAAGTATCCGTTTTTCGGTTGTGGAGGGTTTGTTGTCCTG
Source organism: uncultured Bacteroidota bacterium (assembly GCA_937900965.1). Taxonomy (GTDB): domain Bacteria; phylum Bacteroidota; class Bacteroidia; order Bacteroidales; family FEN-979; genus QYOJ01. Next base: position 5,951 of record CALCGJ010000159.1, read on the forward strand.
TGAAAAGAAGCTGATTGCCTCATCAACAGTCATATTCAGAACATCTACAACAGTTTTCTCACGGTACTTGATATCCAAAACCTCATCTTTGAACCGTTTCCCATTACACGCATCACATGTCAGGTAGATATCGGCCATAAACTGCATCTCAATTTTCTGCACACCATCTCCTTCACACTCTTCGCAACGGCCTCCGACAATGTTAAATGAGAAAAATCCTGGTTTATATCCCCTGACTACGGCCAGTTTCTGATCAGAAAACAGATGTCGTATTTCATCAAATGCTTTGATGTATGTGGCAGGATTTGAACGGGAAGATCGTCCAATGGGGTTTTGATCTACAAGTTCCACAGAACTAATTCGGTTGTAATCTCCCGTCAGGTGATCAAACTTTCCGGTTTTTTCCGCCCAACCACCATGGATTTTCTTTAGTGCCGGGAATAAAATTCGTTTTACCAGGGATGTCTTGCCTGATCCACTCACACCAGTGATTACAGTGAAAACATGAAGAGGTATATCCACATTGATCATCTTGAGGTTATTCTCTCTCGCACCCTTAATGCTGATAAACTCCTTCCAGGTTCTTCGGTTTGCCGGAAGTTCAATGGTGAGTTTATTCCCGAGATACTGACCTGTCAGGCTCCTTTCGCAGGAGATCATTTCATTGACCTGTCCCTGGAAGACAACCTCTCCTCCATGTTGTCCAGCCATTGGTCCGATATCAATAATTTCATCCGCCGCCCGGATGATCTCTTCGTCGTGCTCCACCACGATGACCGTATTCCCCAGATCCCGCAAACGCGTCAGAACCTTTATCAGGCGTTGGGTATCCCGTGGGTGAAGGCCGATACTGGGTTCATCCAGGATATACATTGAGCCAACAAGACTGCTTCCCAGGGCGGTAGAGAGGTTGATCCGCTGAGATTCACCACCTGAGAGAGTTGCGGAGAGCCGGTTAAGTGTCAGATATCCCAAACCCACATCGTTAAGGGCTTCCAGTCGGTTGTTGATCTCTGTAAGAAGACGTTGTCCCACTTGATTTTCGTAGGAGGATAATTTCAGTTTGCTAAAGAAATAATGCAATTCAGTAATCGGCATCAATGCAAGTTCACTGATCGATTTTTTCCCGACCTTGACGTAGGATGCATCTTTCCTCAACCGGGTCCCCTGGCACTCTGGGCAAACCGTCTTTCCACGGTAACGTGACATCATTACACGATACTGGACTTTGTAATTCTGGCTCTCCACAAATTCAAAAAAACTGGTGAGCCCTTTGAAATACGTATTCCCTTTCCAGAGAAGCTTACGCTGTTGTGCAGTTAGTTCGAAAAAAGGCTTATGAATAGGGAAATCAAATTTATAGGCATGCATGACAAGTACATTCTTCCATTCACTCATCTTTTCTCCACGCCAGCAGGCTACTGCATCCTCATAGATTGAGAGACTCTTATTGGGGATCACAAGATCTTCGTCGATTCCAATAACGCTCCCAAATCCTTCGCAATGCTTACAGGCTCCATAGGGGTTGTTAAAACTGAAGAAATTCGCAGATGGCTCTTCAAATGTGATCCCATCGGCTTCAAACTTGTTGGAAAACTGATACCGTTTCTTCGTTTCCCCACCGATCTCAGCAATGCAGTAACCATGACTCTCGAAAAATGCCGTTTGTACCGAATCTGCAAGTCGGACTGAAAGATCCTCATCGTCAGGCTGCATGGTCACACGGTCAACAACCAGGAGGAGCTCTTTGTAGTTGCATTCATCTTTTTCGAGTGCCTCTTCAATCCGGACAATCTCTCCGTCGACCATAACCCTGTTAAAGCCTTGCTGTAGAAGTATTTTGCATTTGACTTTCAGATCTCCATTTTCAGACAGGCCGTTAAGAGGGGCGAAGATTGTAATTCTGTCCCCGGATTTGGATGAGAGCAGAAGATCAACAGCGTCGGAAACATTATGGCGTTTAACAAGTTTGCCGGATACCGGACTGTAAGTCTTACCGATTCGTGCAAACAGTAACTTAATATACTCATAAACCTCTGTAGATGTGCCAACCGTGGATCTTGGATTGAGTGTGTTTACCCTTTGTTCGATGGCAATGGCAGGTGCGATGCCCTGGATGGAGTCCACTTCGGGCTTACTCATCCTCCCCAGGAATTGCCGGGCATATGCACTTAGACTCTCTACATACCGGCGTTGCCCTTCGGCATAGAGGGTATCAAATGCCAATGACGATTTCCCGGAACCGGAGAGGCCTGTGATTACCACAAACTTATTCCGGGGAATAGTCAGACTGATGTTCTTAAGGTTATTGACCCGGGCGCCTTTGATAACGATGTTTTCTCTCGGATCAGGGTTGTTATTGCTTCTCATGGTATCAATCCCGCAGAAAATGCGAAATTAGTAAGAAAATTTGCTTTTCTTTTTTTTTTCACTACTTTTGCTGCAACCTTTCACTAATAAAGGCGTATTACATTTATCATAACCGCGCATTCGCGCTTAACGCATAGGAGGAACATTATCGGCTAGACTTCTACTCTACGTACAAAAAAGGAGGTCCAATGAAAACCCAGATAATCAGTGATAAGGATCTGATTAGCAGGTATTTAGCCGGTCAAGAATCTGCCCTTGAGAAACTCGTCCAACGACATAAAAATCGTGTTTTTGCCTATATCCTGATGATTGTTAAGGATAAAGAATTGGCTGAAGACCTGTTTCAGGATACATTCATCAAGGTTATCAATACCATTCGATCCGGTCAGTATAAGGAGGAGGGGAAGTTTATCCAGTGGGTGATGCGTATTGCCCATAACCTCATTATCGACTATTTCCGTAAAGCAAAGCGGATCCCAATAATTGAAAACAGGGACGAATACGATATTTTTGATAAAGTCCGGCTTCCTGTTGATTCGGTTGAAGAGATGATGATCACTGAACAGATCCATAAAGATGTCAAACGGCTGATTGAATACCTCCCAAAAGAGCAGAAAGAGGTCCTTGTGATGCGCCATTATAACGACATGAGTTTCAAAGACATCGCCGAAGTCACTAATGTCAGTATTAACACAGCATTGGGCCGGATGCGCTACGCTCTGATTAACCTCAGGAAACTGGTCAAGGAGAATGATGTTATTCTTTCTGTTTAGGTTTTTTTTCCAACAAATAAAATAAGTGAAAACTTCCTCCGTTTCAATGGTATGAATAATTGTCAAACAATAAATCATGCCTATGAAGCGAAGCTTTACGTTTTTTTATGGAAATTCTGTATCAGAAGGGAAATCAAATTCCGGTAATGGTCAGAAAAACAACAAGAACGTTTCTCCCAGAGATTATGTGATCAGGAATATCCTAAATTACTCGAAATCCTTGTCTACATGTCAGACCCGTCAAACCGGTACCATGTTTCTGGTGATGAACTAAAAAGAAAGGGCAGCCATATGGCTGCCCTTTCGCTTTTGTATCGTTAACTCTTTACTTTCTCTTTTCTTTGATCCTGGCTTTCTTGCCCTGCAGTTCCCTCAGATAGAAGATTCTTGCCCTTCTGACCACACCCCTCTTGTTCACATCAATCTTATCAATAAATGGGGATGAGACAGGAAAAATTCGTTCTACACCGATGTTGCCTGAGATTTTTCTCACTGTAAAGGTTTCAGTAGCGCCTTTGCCGGCACGCTGTAGTACAACTCCCTGGAAATTCTGAATACGCTCCTTATTTCCCTCTTTGATCTTATAATGAACGGTAATTGTATCACCTGCCTTGAATGCGGGAAGCTCACGTTTTTCAATAACGTTATCCTCGACATACTTCATGATCTCAGCTTTGTTCATCCTGTTTTTTCTGTTAATTATTAATTTTGAAAAGGGAGTGCAAATATAGATATTTTTTCTTTACCCAAGGCATGAAGGCCAATATTTTCCCTGAAAATCTCCTAAGAAACCGGGTTTACGTTTCGTCAAGCAGTCCGGGACGACGTTTTCGGGTGCGTTCCATGGATTGTTCATGCTTCCAGAGGGCGATCTCTTTGTCATTGCCTGAAAGGAGGATGTCCGGTACAGTCATTCCACGGAAGTCATATGGACGGGTGTAGACCGGAGGAGAGAGTAAATTGTCCTGGAAGGAGTCGGAGAGGGCTGAAGTTTCGTCTCCAAGCACACCTGGGATAAGCCTTACTATTGTATCTACGAGAACCGCTGCAGCCAATTCACCCCCGGAAAGTACATAATCCCCTATAGAGATCTCACGGGTGACCACAAGTTGCCGGATCCGCTCATCTATACCTTTGTAATGACCGCACAGGATGATCAGGTTTTTTTTGACCGAGAGCAGGTTGGCTACATTTTGTTTAAATAACTCTCCGTCGGGGCTCAGGTATATGATATCATCATAGGTTCTCTTACTGGTAAGTGATTCGATGCAGTTTACAATAGGGTCAGCCATCATCACCATACCTGCACCACCTCCATACGGGTAGTCATCTACATTTTTATGCTTATTGGTGGAATATTCTCGGAAATTGTGCAACCGGATAGTGACCAGCTCTTTTTCCTGTGCTCTTTTGATGATTGATTCCCGGAAAGGGCCGTCCAACATCTCAGGGAATATGGTGAGAATATCAATGTGCATGGTCTGTTGGATTAAAATCCAGAAAAATCAAGGTTGTGATTTCCGTCAGACAGTTAATATGTTCTTCTGTTTCAAATGTGATTGATGCATGGAGAGGTGAATTCGAGTTGTTGCGGATGAAACACCGGCCGGGATACTTCCCCTCATCGTCGACTATTAACACTGGGTAAGTCCCATTTGGTGGCAACAATTTTGACTCGTCCTCAAGTGTGATTGAATAATGGGGATAAGGTGAATCTGCTGAAGGAGGCTTCAGGCTGGTACATTTTCCCGTGATGATGTAGTTGTGGTCAAGATACCTGTTGGCACGCTGAATATCACCCTCCAGAAGGGCCTTCCTTATGGTAACAGAGCTGACAGATTCCTGCTGGATCTCCTGTTCGGAAATCTCCTCCACCTCAAAGCCGAGTTGCTTGCCAAGTTGCCTCATCAATTCTGTGTCACCTTCACGGTTGTGTCCGAAATGGTGATTATATCCGGTGACAATTTTACGTGCACGAAGTCTCTTCAGTAGTATATCTCTGACAAAGGAGAGAGATGAAATCTCTGAAAACTTTTTCGTGAAGTTCACAATGATAAGATGATCCAAACCTGCCCGTGATAAAAGTTCGATTTTCTCACGAGGGGATGTGATCAAACGAAGATCTTTGCCATAGGTGTCGGGATAGAGTACTTTCCGGGGATGCGGGTGGAAGGTGATCAGAACAGTTTCCCCCCCGATCTCAAATGATAGTTTCTTCAATCTCTCCAGGATTGCCTTATGGCCGGAATGAACACCGTCAAAAGAACCAGTCGTAACGACTGCATTCCGAATATCTTCAAGATGTTGGAAGTCGTGATAAATCTTCAATCTTTTCCCTCTTACTTAAACCGTTCGTCGTTTTTCTTAGCGAAGAAAGCAACCTTTTCCAGTGATGTGATCATGTCATACTCTTCCAGGTAAACGTAGGGGGGGACATTCAGTGGTTTGGGTGAATAGTTCAGAATTCCTTTCACACCGGCTTCAACAAGAGCCTCTGCAATATCAGGGGCCTGATCAGCGGGGACCGTAATGATCCCAATCGAGATATTATGTTTTTTGACAACCTCCACCAAACTATTTATGTGGTATACAGTGACCCCATCGAAGCCCCGGTTGATCTTTTCCGGATTTACATCGAAAGCTGCGATGATAGTGAGTTTATTTCGTTTCCCTTTGAAGTAGCTGATAAAAGCCTTCCCCAGGTTTCCCAGCCCGATTACAGCTACCCGTTGCCCTTTTTCAGTATCCACAATTCGGCCAATCAGTTCGATCAGCTCTTTTATGTCATATCCTTTTCGAAGGTTTCCTGAATAGCCGATTAGCATAAGGTCGCGGCGAACCTGTACTGGCGTTATGTGAAGCATCAAGGCAATCTCATGTGAAAAAACATGTGTTTTTTCCTTCGATAAAGTCAACAGGAGTGCCCTTCTGTATTGACTCAGACGCTCGACCGTTTTGTGTGGAAGGTTTTTTAAATACATGTGGATATGGTTAGATTTGTATATAAAAGTAGATAAAATAATTACATCTCAATCATAAATTGTTGAAAAATTAACAATTGTTGTGAATTCTTTAACCTGAATGAGATTCGCCGGATTTGTTTAGCTTTGCCTCCTTATTTTATATTTTGAATTAATTCAGGACGCATGTTTTACATAATGATTGTGGTCTTCATCCTTGGCTATGCTGCAATTGCGCTGGAGCATCCGCTAAAGGTCAATAAATCGGCTACCGCCCTTATACTCGCTGTACTGATGTGGGTGATTTTCATGTTTGGGGGTGAACAAATACTGGTCAATACCGAAAGCTTTCACAAATACCTGGAAGAGTTTTCCAATGGTGATTTTTCGGTATGGGTCTCTCATCATGAACTTCTGAACCACCTCGGCGAAATCTCGGAGATTCTCTTTTTCCTCCTGGGAGCGATGACTATCGTCGAGTTGATAGACTCCCACGAGGGTTTTAGTATCATTACCGATAAGATCAAAACAACCAATAGGATCAAATTATTATGGATTCTAGGCATACTTACCTTTTTCATGTCAGCCGCGCTTGATAACCTGACCACCTCCATTGTGATGGTTGCCCTGCTGAGGAAATTGATCGCAGATAAAAAGGACCGGTGGTTTTTTGCCGGAATGGTGATTGTTGCTGCAAACAGCGGTGGAGCCTGGAGCCCAATCGGAGATGTGACCACTATTATGCTCTGGATCGGAGGCCATGTTACCACGTTAAATATCATCGTAAAGACTTTTGTGCCAAGTTTGATCTCCATGATAGTTCCGCTCACCATTCTCTCTTTCCTGATGAAAGGAGATGTCCGCAGACCGGCACAGTCGGAAAGGGAAAATTCATTGAATCCGACCTCTTCCTTCGAACGAAACTTTGTTTTCATCATGGGAGTGGGTTCTCTTCTGATGGTCCCGGTCTTTAAGACAGTGACTCACCTGCCTCCATACCTGGGCATGTTATGGGGTCTGGGCCTTCTATGGGTCACTACGGAAATCTTGCATAAATCGAAAAATGAAGAACACAAGCCGATGGTTACCGTGGTTGGAATTCTTCGGAAGGTAGACACTCCAAGTGTCTTGTTCTTTCTCGGTATACTGCTTGCAGTAGCGGCGTTGCAGAGTGCAGGTCATCTGCGGATGCTGGCAACGGCACTGGATCAGCACGTGGGAAACCTCTACCTGATTAACGTGGTTATCGGGATACTCTCTTCAATTGTTGACAATGTTCCTCTTGTAGCAGGTGCGATGGGTATGTATGAATCGGTATTTGAAGTCGACCACTACTTCTGGGAAATGCTGGCTTACTGCGCCGGAACCGGGGGAAGCATCCTGATCATTGGCTCCGCTGCCGGAGTTGCTGTTATGGGCATGGAGAAGATCGACTTCATCTGGTACATTAAGAAAATCTCTTTGTGGGCGCTCGTAGGCTATTTTGCCGGAGCTGCCACCTATTGGGCGATGAATGTCTTTTTATTCGAGTAAAAGGGGGCTTATTTCCCGATGATAAGGCGAAATCCGTTGCCATGAATATTGACAATCTCCACTTCAGGATCACGTTTAAGGTATTTCCGCAGGCGGGCCAGGAAGACATCCATACTCCTGCCATTGAAGTAATTATCATCACCCCATATCTTTTCAAGTGCCTCTTTCCTTAATAGGATTCCCTCTCTTGACTCGCATAGCATTCGGAGCAACTTTGCCTCTTTTGGAGAAAGTGACTGCACATTGTTGTCAAGGGTTAGGTTGCGGAGTGTGAAGTTAAAGGTAAATTTTCCTACCCGGAAGTCAAGCAGTTTACTTTCATCTTCCGGGGCCGGAGCATGACGTTTCAGAATGGCTTTCAACTTGTAAAGAAGGACTTCTGAGTCAAAAGGCTTTGTAACGTAATCGTCGGCTCCAGCCTTAAACCCCTCCACCATATCAGATTTCAGTGATTTAGCCGTAAGGAAGATAAACGGAAGGTCAGGATGCAGGTTCTTTATCTCCCTGGCCAGGGTAAATCCATCCATTTCCGGCATCATTACATCAAGGATACAGATATCAAAGGAGTCTTCATGCACCGCCTTGAGTCCCTGTTTCCCATCGGTTCTTAAAATTACGGCATATTCGTTCAATTCAAGGTATGATTTCATGATCGAACCGAAATTTGGGTCATCTTCAACTAGCAATATGTTTATCTTGATACTCATATTTGGGTCATTATTTATTGATCATTATTTGTTGGTCATGGAGTCATGGAGTCATGGAGTCATGTGGTCAAACCTTACATCTTATATCTTACATCTCACGTCCTTCGTCCTTCGTCCTTCGTCCTTCGTCCTTCGTCCTTCGTCCTTCGTCTTTCCCAGCAACGGGTAGCGAGATTACAAACCGACTACCTTTCCCCGGTTCGCTGGTGAGATTTATTTCCCCGTGATGGGCGAGTACAATTGCTTTGACATAGCTCAACCCAAGGCCAAATCCTTTCACATTATGCACGTTTCCTGTTGTTACCCTGAAAAATTTATCAAACACTCTTTTTTGAACATCCTGGCTCATTCCCATCCCTTTATCTTCAACCTCGAAAAAGAAATATCCGGTTCTGTTTCCTGTGGTAACAATGATTTCCGGATTGGTAACGGAATATTTATTGGCGTTATCCATCAGGTTCATAAACACATTGCGCATATGTTCTTCATCTGCCAGAACCAGGTTGTTCGAGGCATCGAACCTGGTTTTAATGCTGCCCTCTCGTTTTTCCACGATTAGTTTGAAATGATCAACCGTATGACTGATCAACTCCTGCAGGTTCAATGGCTCAAGATGGAGTCTGAAATCGCGGCTGTCAAGCAGCGACATCTGAAGAACCTGTTCAACACGGGTATTCATCCGGCTGTTCTCTTCTTTGATAATCCTGGTGTACGATTTGATCTGATCAGGGAAATCAATTACTTTCGGATTGTTTATCGAATCAGCAGCAATTGAAATGGTGGCTATAGGAGTTTTGAACTCATGCGTCATATTATTAATGAAGTCGGTTTTGATGTCGGAGATCTTCTTTTGCCTGACAATTACAAAGATGCTTAAACCTGTCGAGAGAATGATGATCATGGTGAAGAGGATAGATCCAAACATCAACACAGATAATGATTTCATTATGTGTCTTTTCTGACCCGGGAAGTATATCAGGAGTTGATCAGGTTTTTCGATCACATCATTGGGGAAGAGTGATACAAGATGGTCCATTGCCTTATGCTGCTCAAGGAAGCCTGCTGACCGTATCGGAATAGGACTGCTGTCGTTAAGGGGGGAAAAGACGGCAAATTCAAAAGGGATGGTGATATCTTTATCGGAGAGTGAGGATCTCAACGTGGTTTCCAGAAGATCTTTATCTATCCTGGATTCAACTGTCTTTGGTATCTCCTCAAATTCTACTGCCATTCGCTGGATGAGATCCTGTAATTGTGAAGCCCGCTTATCCAATTTTCTGATCTTAGCTTGAAGCATAACAGATGCTTTGGAAGAATTGGGGGGAGGAGGAGAAGGGTGAGTAACAACAACAGGTCTTGGTGGGGGACTGCTAATAAAAAAACTGTTTGTCATACCTCTGTCTCTACCTTTTGTCAGCGCTCTGGATCCGTCCGGATTCATATAGTATGTGTTCTCATGTCTCTGGCTGTAAACCTGATTAGGAGGCATGTCCTCAGTATAAAACTCCTGAAGATATTGCTCCTGAATAACCCATACCGAATCGAGTTTCTCCAATTGATGTGCCTCCCATTCAAACTGGATATTCACCCATTCGTTCTCCATGACGATATTGGTTTCAAGCACATCCATCAAGGACTCAACATCACCCTTGTGTTGTTTATATGCCTGTTGTTCAGCCAGATATAATTCATATTTTTTCAGCGATTCCGCTGCAGTACGTAGTTTTATGTTCGGATCGGATCGAACCACTCTTTTATTTGTCCAACGGTTAGAGTAGCCATTCAAGGCTTCCTCAATCAGCTTGGAATCAATTTGATTTTGCGCAAGGTAGAGGCTGTCACCGGCGAGGTTTTGGATAAGGTTCAAGATGCTGTCAGAAATAAGACGGGAGCTAAGCAGTGACATGTTTTCATTGGTTTCCAGTCTGGTTACTGCATTCCCGAGAGCATCATTCACACGTTGACTGAATTGAGATTCCCTGATCTCCATAGCATTTCGGATCCAGAGGTATTGAACCACGATAATGCCTGCTAAGGATATGCATATGAATAGAATGATAAGGGAGAGCCATTTTTTATTCATGCACCAAAATTAGTAAATCAAATGTGTCACAACTAGCTAATTAACGTTTCATTAACCAACTTTAACGACTCCTTAACAGTTTAAAACCAATATCCGGAATAGTTTTGTACGATTACGCAAATGATAATTCAATAGGTTTGTAATTCCTTAATACCGAAAATCATGAAAAAATCACTAGTAAAATTAGTCATGCTGACCATTGCAGTTGTTGGTATGACTGTGTTATTCTCAGAGACCCTCTTCGCACAGGATACTGTGATCGAAAAACCTCACAAAGTTATGAAGATCAAAGTGGACGTGGATGAAGATGGGAATTCATTCTTTGTAGACACTTCATTTGTTATAGATGAGAATTTCAGCATGAAGGAGTTCGAAGAAGCTATGGCTCAATATAAGGTTCAGATGAAAGATGTTGGAAAATATTTGAAGGAATTGGAGATTGAGCTTGATGGAGAGGAGCTGGAATACCTTTACGAACCTCGGAACGTGCATTTTTTTGGCAGACCTGATGGATGTTCCGAAACAGTTCGTGTGAACGCCAGGAAGAGAGGGGAGAGCCTCTCTGATGTACTTGGAAACATTCCTATGAGTGCAGTAACGAGTTACAAGATCAAAGAGACAAAAAACGGGAAGCGGATTACCATTGAGGTCTCTGATAATGCCTTCTTTGGGAACGACGAAGAGGAAATTATGATCTGGCACAGCGATACCCCTCCACCACCACCACCTCCTCCTCGTGAACCACAATTAAGAAAAACAATATTCATTGAAAAGGAAGTTGAAAAGAAAGAAGACCAGGAGTAATTAATACGTTCCTCATTACAGAAAACCTCAACGGTTAAATAGCGTCGTTGAGGTTTTTCTTTTCGCGGCGTTTAAGCAAGTGAATGAAGAACACCTTCTATTTTAATGCACTCGTCGGTGTGAGAGAAAGCTGAAACAGCATACAGTTGTGCCTGGATTGCCACCTGTTTCAATTTTGGAGGGTCACCAAGTGCACGATAAATAGTTGCAGCCATGTCAACAGGATCTTTTGGTTGGTACAGCCATCCGTAACTTCCATTCCCAAGAAGTTCAGCAGTCCCTCCAGCATTTGATCCCACTACAGGAGTCCCGCACAGCATTGCTTCGATGGTAACCATTCCATAGGTCTCTTCATATGATCCCAGTACAAAGAGGTCGATGGCGGCAAAGAAACTGGCAACATCCTTTTGATACCCCCGGAAAAAAATGAGAGACTCCAATCCAAGAGTTGACACCAGATCCTGCAGCTTCTTTCTATAGTCCTCGCCTTCATGAAGCGTTGTTTCTCCCATGATCAGGAGTGAATATTTCTCTCCTTTTCGATTCAGTTTATGGAGCGCTTCTATTAACAGATGTTGCCCTTTCTGAGGATCAAGTCGCCCCAGAATACCGATTATTGTCCCGTCGGAAGGAAGGTTGAGCTCCTCTCTTGCCTGTTCTTTCGAAGGAAGCCGTGAACGAAGTATCTCCACATCCAAACCAAGAGGGATAAGATGGATCCGCTCTTTTGGGAACCGGGTTTTGGACAGGATCTCCTCCTTCATATAAGGAAGTAATGTGATCCAGGCATCCAGCTGCCGGAACCGGAGAGTGTGAACAGGGTCTTTTTTTGTGATCCCGAGACGCATATGTTGCTGGTATATTAACCGGATCCGGTTACCACTGACAAGCTTGACAAGCCCTCCAAAATCAAGGTCGCGGTTATCCACCAGAATCAGAAACCTGATATGTAGCCGGCCAAGCTCCTTTGACACGGCATAAGCACCAACCAGATCGAAGTATCGCATATTCCGTTTCGTAACCCGGTAAGGGATACGGTCAGTTTTAGCTTGTAGTACAAGCGGGGATTCCCAAAGGCCGAAAAGAGTAATTGAATGACCGCGTTCATGCAGCCAGAGAGCGAGTCGGGCAGTATTCATCTCCAGCCCGCCCCAGCTTTCTGAGGAACAAAAAATAGCAATGGGAGGCAATTTCATCCGCAACCAATGTGAACAGTGGTTGTAAAGGTACGAAACTTCCCTTAGTATCTCTTTCGCGGAGTATAGTGAGTATGGAGTAGTTCGTGGGATTTATGCCCTAGTGGTTTCACCAGGAAGTCCTTGTAGATCTCTTGAACATCAGGGTTATCATGCGATTTTCTAAGGGGCATACCCATGTCTTCTTTGTAAATAGCCTCTTTCCTTTTGGCCCGGATCTCTTTATTCGTAGGGATAGGTTGTCCACCACCACCCAAACAACCACCCGGACAGGCCATGATCTCGATAAAATGGTAGCTGGCGGTTCCGTCCTTAACGTTTTGCATCACCTGCTTGGCATATGCCAGGCCGTTGGCAACTACACATTTCAATTCCACCCCCTCCAAAAACCTGAACTCTGGTTTGGTTTTGGTAATCAGCAGGGTGGCTTCACGTACCTCTCCTTCTGTTCCGCGGACCGGAGTAATATTGAGGTCCTCAAATGGGACATCCCGTCCTGTTACCAATTCATATACAGTTCGAATAGCAGCTTCCATCACTCCACCTGTGGTGCCGAAGATCACAGCTGCCCCGGTGGAGGCTCCCATGATGCTGTCGAAATGACTGTCAGGCAACTTCTCGAACTCAAGGCCTGCCTGGGTAATCATGATTGCCAGTTCGCGTGTAGTAAGCACGTAATCCACATCTTTGTATCCACTGGAACGCATCTCGGGGCGATCTGCTTCAAATTTTTTCGCAGTACATGGCATAATGGAGACCGAAACCACATTCTTTGGATCCAGCTTCTTTTTCTTTGCGTAGTAGGTCTTCACGAGGGCTCCAAACATCTGCTGTGGAGATTTACATGTGGAGAGGTTGGGGAGTAGTTCCGGGAATGTATGTTCCAGGAATTTAACCCATCCGGGGGAGCAGGATGTCGCCATTGGGAGAGCTACCCTGGGATCCTTATCCACAAGTGCACTCTTCAGCCGTTCCAGGAGTTCATGCCCCTCCTCAATGATTGTCAGGTCAGCTGCAAAGTCTGTGTCGAGGACAGCATCGAAACCTAACCGTTTAAGAGCAGTCACCATCTTTCCTGTGACAATCTTTCCGGGAGCAAACCCAAGGGTTTCTCCAAGAGCGATCCTTACAGCAGGTGCGGTTTGTACAACAACATGTTTTGAAGTATCATAAATGGCATCCCAGACCTGGTCCACGTAGTTTCGCTCTATCAGGGCTCCGGTCGGACAACGGTTTACGCATTGTCCACAGTTTGTACACACGACCTCAAAGAGTGGATGCTCGAAAAAGGTGGAGATTTTCATCTTGTTGCCACGATAAGCAACACCCAGGGCACTCACACTCTGCAGCTCTTCGCATGTTCTGACACACCGCTGGCAACGGATACAACGGCTGTCATCCTTGATGATTGCGGAGTTGAACCTATCTATAGTGTACCTCTTATCAGGGACCAGGTCGAGGAACATGTGATCTCCTGTCAGCATCTGGGAGGCGAGCGATTGCAATTCACAAATCCCGTTTTTGTAACATTTTGTACAGTCGGCATTATGTTCCGACAGGAGCAGTTCTACGATGTGTTTGCGGGCAACGCGAACTTTTCCACTGTTTGTGTGGATCAACATCCCCTCTGCAACGGGCATGGCACAAGCTGCAGGCAGGGTTCTGGAATTCTCCTGCTCCACCACACAAACCCGGCAATTCCCCGCCACACATAGGTCTTCGTGGTAGCAAAGAGTAGGAATATGAATATTCAGCTTACTGGCAGCATCCAGAATTGTTGTGCCTTCGTCAACCGATACCTGGATTCCGTCGATGGTTAGATTTATTTTTTTTGACATATTTGATTTCCCTATTTTCAGGTTCATATTTGACTAGTAGATCATTTCCTCTCTGAAGTTGTAAACTATCGAGGAGAATGAATTTGCTACCGATTGTCCGAGGCCGCATTTGGCAGAGATCTTCATGCTTTCTGCCAGTTTCATTAACTGATCGAGATAAAGTGATTGTTTGTCTCCTTTTTTAACGGCAACAATCCCTTTGCGTAACTGCTGGCAACCAACCCTGCAGGGAGTACATTGTCCACACGACTCCTCTTCAAAGAATTCAAGGTAATTGTGCAGCACATTGTACATCGAACGGGAGCTATTGAAAAGCATCATCGAGCCTCCTGTAGGAACACCTTCAAATCCAATTACGGTCTCTGTAAACTTTTTTCGGGGAACGCAGAAGCCTGCGGCTCCTCCAACCTGGACCGCTTTCGTATCGCCATCACCAAACTCTTCAACAAATTTTTCCAGGGGCATCCCAAGTTCCAGCTCATAGATCCCGGGGATCGGGGTGTCGCCCGAAACCGAGAAAACCTTTGACCCGCGTGAATCGGATGTACCCAGCAATTTGAATTGAATTGGCCCGAGTCGCATGATCATCACAACATTGACAAAAGTCTCCACGTTATTGATCACAGTTGGTTTCCCCATGTACCCATAGGTGGTGGGGAAGGGAGGCTTGTTGCGGGGTTCTCCGCGGTATCCTTCCATCGATTCAAAAAGGGCACTCTCTTCACCGCAGATATAAGCACCGCTCCCAAGAACGATCTCAATGGGAAAATCAAATCCCATTTTGCTCATATGCTCATTATACTGTTCCAATTCACGCTTCAACTCCGGCATGAGGAATTGGTACTCTCCACGGAGGTAGATAAACCCTTTTTGTGCACCGATCACTTTTCCGCAAATAGCCATACCCGAGAAGACTTTTCTGGGGACCCGCGTGAGGATCTCACGATCCTTGAATGTCCCTGGCTCCCCCTCATCGGCATTGCAGATCACATATTTTTCTTTTGACGGGGTTTCCGCTGCATATTTCCATTTGATGGCAGTAGGAAAGCCAGCTCCGCCTCGCCCCTTAAGTCCCGACTCGGTCAGGTCTTCCAGGATGTCCTCATTTGACCGTTTTAATGTGTCGGCCAGGACTTTGAATTTTACGCTTGAATATTCGCCGAAAATGAGGTCAACTCTTTTCAGTTTTGATTCTGACATAGGTTATTCTCCTTTTATTCTTGTTATAACTTACTGATATAATCACTGATGATGTCATGGACCCTCTCATGGGTGAGTCCGGTAAAAGGTTTCTCGTTGATCAGCATGGCAGGGCCCTCATGGCACCAACCAAGACAATTTGTCTCCAACAGTGAAAACTTTTTATTTGGTGTGGTCTCACCCACCTTTATCTTGAGCATCTCTTCAATCGTTTGAATGATCGTTCTTTTACCATGCATATCGCATGTGATGGTCTTGCAGACACGAATCACATACTTGCCCAGCGGTTCGGTTGATAGGAATGAGTAAAATGTTGCCGTCCCGAATACCTGGGCAGCAGAGAGATCCAACTCTTTGGCAATTTCTGTCATATCAGTGTCTGAAATGAAATTTTTTGTCTCCACAACACCTTGTAAAATAGGTATTAGAGCTGTCCTGTTTGTGCCGTGTTTTTCAACTAAATCTCTGATTAGATGTTCGTTTGCTGTCATATTACATGATTTGTTGCATGTGAAATCAAGATACCTTCTTTTTTTTTGCAAAACTATAATTTCTTTTGTTAATAAACTAACAACTGAAGCAAAATTAAGAAATTCTTATTGAAGTGTTATTAAATATGACCAGATCAGTTATAGTTTGTAATTTTACTCACGAAACTTCTCTGGCAAAATTTGAGACAACTTTGAACCTGAACCGGTATTTCATAAAACTGGCTTACGACGGCACACGTTACCATGGGTGGCAGATGCAGCGAAACGCGCGCACCTTACAACAGGTGCTGGATGATGCGTGTTCATTGATTTTACGGGAACCGGTGAAACTGACAGGTTGTGGGAGAACTGATGCCGGAGTCCATGCCAGGGAGTTCTTTGCTCATTTTGAGATTGAACCCAGATTATCTTTCGATGAGAGACAAAATCTTGTATATAAGCTGAACAGCTTTCTTGACAGTGACATTGCAGTGTACGATATGTTTCCTGTCAAACCGAAAGTTCATGCCCGTTTCAGCGCACTGGCCAGGACCTATCATTATATAATAACCCGTTACAAAAATCCTTTTTCTGTCAATCATTCTTACTGTCTTTATAGTAACCTGGATGTTGACATGATGAACAAAGGTGCTTCATTTCTGCTCGATGTCAATGATTTTACCTCCTTTTCCAAGGTCAATACTGATACCAAAACAAACATTTGCAGAGTTACATATGCGAATTGGGAGCAAAATATGAATGAACTGGTATTCCGAATCAGGGCAGATCGTTTCCTGCGAAATATGGTTCGTGCGATTGTAGGGACATTGCTGGAACTGGGGACCGGTAAAATCACATTCGACGAATTCCGTCAGGTGGTAGCAAGTAAAAACCGTTCAGATGCAGGGGAATCGGTTCCTGCAGCAGGATTATTTCTCTTTTCAGTGGATTATCCTCCGGGATTGATTTTGGATCACTGATGACACAGAGGTTTTTCAAGGTAATGACTTTGCTGTTATTATTGAGTTTACAGCCTGGATAATCGACCGGGCGTTAAGTCCATATTTTTGCATGAGCTCCTTTGGTTCTCCCGATTCACCAAAGTGATCAGGCATCCCTACGAATTTCATGGGCACTGGACATGCTTCAGCCAGAACTTCGGCAACTGCACTTCCCAGACCTCCTGTCACCTGGTGCTCTTCTGCTGTGACGATGCCTCCTGTCTCCTGTGCTGCTTTTACTATGATCTCGCGGTCAATCGGTTTGATGGTGTGGATGTTAATGACTCTTGCCTGGATGCCTTCTTCCATTAAGAGCTGAGCAGCCTGAAGGGCTTCCCAAACAAGGTGCCCGTCCGAAGCGGAAGTAGACTGGGCCCTGAGTATGGTGAATCGCATGCTGGGTGGCGATTTTTGTCTGGGTTGCATCGCATGGGGATAGAACTGTCATGTTGGGTAGCACCCGCATAACTGCCACATCTTCCAGCGCCTGATAGGTGGCTCCATCGGGACCGACAGAGAGACCCGCATGGGCACCGCCTATCACCACATTCAGGTTGTTGTAACATACCGAAACTCGGATCTGGTCAGTAGTCCTCAATGCGGCGAAAACACCATATGTTGCAAACGCCGGGATGCTTCCCGTTTGGAAGGGGCCTTTCCATGCCAGCGGTAATCTCCTTCTATCGACTTCACTCCTTTCCCCATCTTTGTATAGGCAAGTATTACAACCGGCTTTCCAGTAACCTGTTGTCCCATTTGGAGACTTGAAATAAGATCCCGGTGGTTATTCCCGTCGCACTCTACCACTTCCCAGCCAAATGCTTTCCATTTCTCTTTCAGCGGCTCAATGGCCATCACCTCTTCTGTTTTTCCGTCAATCTGAACCCCATTCCGGTCAACGACGGCGATCAGGTTGTCCAGTTTCAGGTGGGATGCTGCCATAGCTGCTTCCCATACAGATCCTTCCTGGAGTTCACCATCACCCAAAACACAGTAAACCCGCCACAATTTAGCATCCATTTTTGCTGCAAGAGCCCTGCCAACGGATACTGAGAGCCCTTGCCCCAGTGAACCGGCAGATAATTCCAATCCTGGTAATCCGTGTTCACGGCCCGGATGTCCCTGAAGCCGGCTTCCAGGTTTTCGGAGTGTTGCAAGTTCGGTTTCAGGGAAATATCCAACCCTGGCCAGTGTGGTATAAAGGATAGGAGCTACATGACCGATTGAGAGAATCAGACGGTCCCGGTCAGAGAATTCGGGGTTGTCAGGATCATAATTATCGCATGTCAATCACTTCAACATCGTCGTAATCATCTGGATTGAACTCAAAATCCCCACTCTTGACTGGGACATTTGTCAGGAACTGGGTCACTTTGTAGGTAAAGATATTTCCGTTCTGGTCAAATATTTTGAACAACTTAATCTGTTTCAGATTTTTATCAATGATGACGATTACCTTCTCATAACTTCCCTGAACAAAAGGGATCAATTCAACAGCTTCAACGTTTGCATCAGCCGCATCTTTATCCTGGATGAGACGCGATTTATAATTTGTATTGTAGGAAGTCAGAATATTGGCAGGCGTGATGGCCTCCTTCCGCTTGTCCATTTCATTGATCTGCACTTCATTGGATTCCCCGATGTAGGTCCATACCTTTTCTCCGTTGCAGAAGACTTCCTGGCCGGCCACATTAATCTTGTACTTATCCCCGGCTACGAGCAGAGTACCAGTCTTTGTTTCATGAATTCTGGCCGCTTTGTTATCCATTGTGTAAGTGAAATCGGCTTTGATCGATGAATAGGTCTTGGTTTTGTTGCTGACCTCTTCTAACAGGGTTGTTGCTTTATCATCTTTCTGTGCAAAAAGGTTCAAACAGGTAATTGCCAGAAATATTCCAAGTAGTTGCTTCATGTGTTACTAATTTTAATGTTAACCTTCAGTCATATTATTCAGGTATTCCTCCAGGGATCCCATATCCTTATACTTGACCTCCCTGGCTTTACTCCCTTCAAAATGCCCCACGATACCGGCAGACTCCAGCTGGTCGATGATTCTGCCAGCCCGGTTGTATCCCAGTTTCAACTTCCGCTGGATCAGGGATGTGGAACCGTGCTGATGTTGTGTAACCAGGCGGGCAGCCTCCATAAAAAGTTCATCACGTTCGTTCGGGTTAAAATCTTTTCCGCTTCCATTCTCTTCATCATAATATTCCGGAAGGTTGAAAGCATCAGGGTATCCCCGCTGGGAACCAATGTATTCCGTCACTTTATCCACCTCAGGTGTATCTACAAAAGCACACTGTAACCTGATAAGGTCACTACCTGTGGAGAGCAGCATATCACCCCGCCCAATGAGTTGATCAGCCCCACTGCTGTCGAGGATGGTACGGCTGTCGATCTTGGAGATAACCCGGAAAGCAATTCTGGCCGGGAAGTTTGCCTTGATAGTGCCGGTAATGATATTCACTGAAGGCCTCTGGGTGGCGATGATCAAGTGTATTCCGGTAGCCCGGGCCAATTGTGCCAACCTTGTCAGTGGAGTCTCAATTTCCCTTCCGGCCGTCATGATCAGGTCGGCAAACTCATCAATAATTACCACGATATAAGGTAAAAACTTATGGCCGTCGTTGGGATTAAGTTTCCGGGTAAGGAACTTTTCATTGTATTCCTTAACATTTCTAACCTGGGCATCCCGAAGGAGATCGTATCTGGAATCCATCTCAATATTCAGGGAGTTAAGTGTTCGGATCACTTTTTTGGTGTCGGTGATGATCGCATCTTCCGAGTCGGGGAGCTTGGCCAGGTAATGACGTTCAATTTTTGAGTAGAGAGTGAGTTCAACCTTCTTCGGGTCGATAAGCACAAACTTGACTGTTGCGGGATGTTTCTTGTAAAGGAACGAGGTGATGATGGCATTGAGTCCAACCGATTTCCCCTGACCGGTTGCTCCTGCCATAAGAAGGTGTGGCATCCTGGTAAGATCGGCAATGAACGTTTCATTGGAGATGGTCTTTCCCAGTACAAACGGTAACTCAAAGGGGGAATTCCTGAACTTCTCGGAAGCCAGCAACGACTTAATGGAGACGATCTCAGGGTTCTGGTTAGGCACTTCAATCCCGATAGTGCCTCTTCCGGGAATTGGGGCAATGATCCTGATTCCTAATGCTGCAAGTCCCAGGGCAATATCATCTTCCAGATTCTTGATACGGGAGATCCTTATGCCTGCCTCGGGAACAATCTCATAAAGTGTGACAGCAGGACCGATAGTGGCTTTGATCTTCTGGATCCGGATGTCGTAATTGCCTAATGTCTCCACGATCCGGTCTTTATTTGCCTCCAGCTCATCCTTATTCACAATCAGCGAATCGCCTCCATAGTCACTCAGCAACTTCAAAGGAGGAAATTTGTAATTCTTCAACTCAAGGGTTGGGTCATAGAGTGTATCTATCCCAAAATGCTCACCTTCGCTTACGGCTTCGTCAGTTTCGCCGGTAGGATGCTCTATCTGAAGTTCAATGTCGGCATGAGGAGTTGCAGGAAGAAACCCGTCATCAACGGGAGAGGGTTCCGGGATATCCTCATTCAGCTTGTTAACGGGTAATTCAACCGTCGGCTCGCCGGTTGCTTCTGTCCTGTCATCCCCATCACCTTCATCACTCCCATCACTCCCATCACCTCCATCACCACCATCACCTCCATCACCTCCATCACCTTTTTTAGGCTTTGAAGGATGCATCCACCTAAACGGAATGTTGAAAGTGAGAATTGTAAAGCTGAGGCCGGTGAAAATAAGCAACAGGATCAGCCCTGATATGCCAAGATATTCCATTAGCCAGAGATTCATCTGGTAACCGTATACTCCTCCGAGGATATCATTCGAGGGATACAGAAGTCCAAAAAAAACCGGAAACCAGAGGATGCCGAAGAAAGAGTATTTGATGGTTCTGGATAGAGGAATCAAGGTGTAATGAAAAAAGAGCTTGATTCCCGATATAATTAATACAAGTACAACAAAAAGAGCAGAAACCCCGAACCATTTGGTGATAAACAGGTAGGATGTAATAGCCCCTGTTTTTCCCATCCAGTTCTCTACATGGATGCTTTTATCGAAGAGGTAGCTTAATGAGAAGTGTTTGAAAATCGTATCGGCAAAGTTGTAATCGTCCTTCCAGGATTGGAACCATGAGGTAAACGAAAATAGAAGAAAGAGTCCGAACAATAGGAGAAACAGACCCAGGACCCTGAACTTTTGATCCCTTTTTGTAAGCTCCTCTTTCGTCAGCTCTTCTTTCGTACGCTTAAGTTCCCTCTTTGGTTTCGCCTTTTTTGCCATGGAGATTCACTACATTCCACCACCCATTTTAGATTGAAGCTCCTCTTTTGTGGTGACGGTATAATCAGCAGGAATATCAAATTCCTTACTCGAAACTTTTTTCTTTTCCACGGATATTGCAGAGAATACCATGGTAAACTGAGGTGTAACCATGGAGAACTCCATCATCACTCCATTTATATCCTTATAGATTGGATTGTCAAAATTTGGATTCTCAGCACCAAAATCTTCAGTGAACCAGCCATCATATTTTGTTACGGATCCATTATCATTAACTGTCACAATGGCTTTCTTACAGGTATACCCGGCAATTGTCCTGGTCTCTCCGGTAATCTCAACCACTGGTGTTGGCTCTTCTTTCAGGTCTTCCATGATTTGGTCGCTGGTCTCCGGGATTGCATATTTCTGGCCCATCATATTGATCAGTCCCACTTTGCTTTTTTCAGCATAATTGGTGATCTCGATCTGGGGGCCCATTGGTGTCTGGATTTCCGACCTGGCTTGATCTCCTTTGATTGTAATGATCATCACCTTTGGGAACATAGCCATCTGGCTTTCTGAGAACTTATTGTCAGGATACGTTATCTTGTAAGTAATTACGCCTTCGAATGATTTTTGACCGGCATAAGCCGATACAACCATTACCATCATAATAACAATCGTTACGATAGTCATTTGTAGGTATTCTCTTTGTTTCATAGCAGAATAGATTTAAAGTTAACCGGGTTTGTACAAATGTAGTTATTTTACGACTCTCAGGAGCTTGTCCCATCGGATCTTTCCATCAAACAGGCTTTTCTTTTCATCCAGCGAAAGCCAGACAAATACAGCCTCTCCAACAACATGATCTTCGGGAACGAAACCCCAGTACCGTGAGTCTGCTGAGTTGTGACGATTGTCGCCCATCATCCAGAAGTAGTCCATCTTAAAGGTATACCTGTCTGTCTGAGCCCCATTGATGTAAATAATGTTGTCACGGGTTTCCAGGTCGTTGTTTTCAAAGACATCGATGATGCGTTGGTATACTGGAAGATTCTCAACGGTTAGAGGAACAGTCACTCCCTTCTGTGGTACAACAATGGGTCCGAAGTTGTCTACATTCCAACGGAAGTTGGAGTCGTGTGGAAAGATATTTGGATCCCAGTACCCGGGAGGAATGGTTATGGGCTCTACCATCCTTACATTACTGTAGTTCCTCAGTTTTTCTACAGCCTCGTCGGTCAGGGTCATCTCATAATTCCCCTGGTTATCTTTTTCTATCTGTTCGATTACACCAAGTTTTTCCAGGTTCCGGGTGTTAATGGAGGATCCGTCGGTTCTGACACGGTATTTAAACTGCTTCTCTCCGGGATGCTGTTCCTCTTGTCCGTTGATGTATACTATACGGTTGATAATCTCAATGGTATCGCCGGCAATGCCAATACACCGTTTGATAAAATTCTCACGTTTGTCTATCGGCCGTGCAATTATGTCGCCGAAGTACTGTTTGTTCTTCCATACATTATCTCGTCCAAACTGCCTGACCAATTGGTAGTAGCTAACGTTGCTCTGAAATTTATTGGAGAGGGTATCCCCGTCAGGGTAGTTGAATACGATCACATCCATATTGTCAATTGTTGACCAGCCCGGGAAGCGCCTGTAGGGAAGCTCAATCCATTCGAGGTAAGATTTGGAACTTTCAGTAAGAGGCATGGTATGATGCACAAAAGGGAACGAGAGTGGTGTATTGGGAACTCTGGCTCCAATGTTGATCTTGCTCACAAAGAGGTAGTCGCCGATCAGCAGGCTCTTTTCCATGGAGGAGGTAGGGATGGTATAAGCTTCCACAAGGAAGATCCGGATTATACTTGCTGCTATCACGGCAAAGATGATGGCATCAACCCATTCCCGGACAAAACTCTTTTTCGGAGGTGTGACTTTATCAGGATCGGTGTAGTGTTCATTTTTGGAGAACCCCAGGTAGGGAAGATAGGCAAAGGGAAAGATAACGGCCAATGCCTGAGGGCCCAATCCATATTTCCTGAAACATTTGGCAATCTCTACGATCATCAGCAGTACAACAAAAACGTTGATAAACGGAATCAGCAGGAAGATGTACCACCAAAGTGGCTTCTTGATTATTTTCAACCAGATATAGAGGTTGTAAAAGGGGATAAGTGTTGCCCATCCCTTCTGTCCGGCTTTCTCGAATATGGCCCATAATCCGATTATGGAGAGAATAAAAA
The DNA here is from genome assembly GCA_937900965.1 of uncultured Bacteroidota bacterium. Lineage (GTDB taxonomy): Bacteria > Bacteroidota > Bacteroidia > Bacteroidales > FEN-979 > QYOJ01. The sequence continues at coordinate 29,444 of CALCGJ010000159.1, forward strand.
AAACGATATTAAGGATCAGGTATATATTCATAGTGTTGGTAATTAGTTGCCTGTTAAACGCAAAACTTCAAATTTTCGTGTATCAGATGATGGGTCCCCTGAGTGCAGGAGAATCTAACAAATCTCTCATTTCAAAGAATCCTCTCTTCCCGACCAGCCATTCTGCTGCAAGGATTGCTCCCAGGGCGAATCCCCGCCGGTTTTTGGCAGTATGGATAATCTCAATCTGGTCTTCATTGGATTCATATACAACTTTGTGAGAACCTGTAACCTCTTCGATACGGTTGGAGCGGATCCTAAGGTCGCCTGGGTTTTCCGTCATAACTTTTACCCACTTCTCTTTTCTGCTGTGATGGTGGATGATGTCGTTGGCCAGAACAATGGCGGTGCCACTTGGCGCATCCAGCTTATGGAGGTGATGGGTCTCTTCAAGGGAGATGTCGTAATCGGACCAGTCTGACATGAGAGATGCAAGCTTTCGGTTCAGCTCGAAAAAAATATTGACTCCGATGCTGAAATTAGGTGCCCAGAAAAGGCTTTGCCCCCTGTCAAGGCATTCTGTCCGGATCTCATCAATCAGTTGATGCCATCCGGTTGTTCCAACAACGATAGGGATTCCGGAATCAAAGCAAAAGTGGATGTTGTCTGCAACACTGTCCGGGGTTGAGAAGTCGATTGCCACATCGGCACCCTTCAAATCAGATAAGCCGGTTTCCCACTCTTCCGGCTGATCAATGGTCAGGACGATCTCATGCCCCTTTTCTATGGCGAGCTTCTCGATCTCCAAACCCATCTTCCCATATCCAAGCAGTGCAAATTTCATATTGGTTATTCTTGTTAAAAACGAAAAGTTAGTTTAATGCCCGGTTGAACACGGAAAGTCTGGGCAGGTGGGAGCAGATCAGGGGCAATATGGAGCGATAGATCTTCATTGATATTATATGTATAAAGATGCGCATCTACAGTAGCATCTAAAATGTTCAATAAATACCACAATGCGGTTATCAGGATACTGATCTCCAGATTTCGCCGGTAATAATCCGAAGTACTGAGTAGTTCGCTTTGACTATACCTTTTTACGAGGTCGGCATAATTTCCATCAGTGTTTCCGTTTACGCTTTCTATATATGCTGATTTGAACTCCAGGTAACTTCCGGTATTGGAAATGATGAAATAACTCATTAGACCAAATCCTGCATAAAGGATTGGAAGTTTCCAGTATTTCCGGTTGTATATCTGTCCAAGTCCCGGTACAAGTGCTGAGTAAAGGGTAGCCTTTCTCGGATTGTGCTTCTTAATCAATACAGAATCAGCTATCGAAATCGTATCATTTACGGTTTGTGCTGCTACGGAATCAAGGAACCATGGTCCGCAGACCATGCTTAATACTATGAGAATCTGAATCGATGAACGGCGCACGGTGTGTTGCCTATGTTGGTTATGGTTCAATCCGGGCAAGAATCTTTTTCAACTCATCATGTGAACCAAAAGCAATCGTAATGGTTCCAGCCCCTTTCCTGTTCACAGTGAGCTTTACGTGAGCATTGAGGTGTGCGTTCAATCTCTCCTGCAACTCCATCAAGTGTTGGGGTAGCTCCTCCGTTGTTTGTCGGGAAAGGGGAGAGGATTGGGTAGACCTGACAATCGATTCTACCTCTCTAACCGAAAGGTCTTTAGTCAGAATCTGTTTAAAGATGCGGATCTGAAGCGATATACCGGAGAGGGTAATAAGTGCACGGGCATGTCCCATCGTGATCTTTTTTTCCCGGATAGCGATCTGGATTTCTGCAGGGAGTTTTAGAAGACGTACATAATTGGAGATAGTAGACCTGTCTTTACCCACCCGCAGGCTCAACTCTTCCTGTTTGATCTGGCACTCTTCCATAAGTCGCTGGAAGCTGATTGCAACTTCAATAGGATTGAGATCTTCCCTCTGGATGTTCTCTACCAGGGCCATCTCAAGCATCTGCTCATCGTTGGCTACCCGTATGTATGCGGGGACCTCTGTAAGGCCGGCTACCCGTGCAGCCTTTATTCTTCTCTCTCCCGCTATAAGCTGGAACCGGTCGTTGCCTAACTTTCGTAACGTGACTGGTTGGATGATCCCCTGGTGTTGGATCGACATGGCCAGATCGGCTAATTCAGTCCGGTCAAAATCGGTTCTTGGTTGAAACGGGTTGGCTTCAATATCATCAATCCTGATCATGGCAACCGATCCGACAAGTTGATTGACTTGAATCTCTCTGGGAGCCTGCTCCAGTTCACTTCCTTCAAGAAGTGCACTCAAGCCCCTTCCAAGTGCTTTTTTCTTTCCTGACATATCAGATCTCTAATTGTTTTTCTGATGTGGATAACCGGGTAAGCTCATTCTTCTGAAGGATCTCACGGGCCAGGCTAAGGTAATTGGATGCCCCGATACTGTTGATGTCATGCGTCATGATTGTATCCCCGAAGCTGGGAGCCTCGCTTAGCTTTATATTCCGGTAGATCAGTGTTTCAAAAACCAGTTGATGAAAATGGGTCTGCACCTCTTCTGCCACCTGCTTTGAAAGGTTCAGGCGGCTGTCGTACATAGTCAGAAGAATGCCTTCAATATCCAGATCAGGGTTAAGCCTGGCTTGTACGATCTTGATGGTATTAAGTAATTTTCCAAGTCCTTCCAGGGCAAAATACTCACATTGGACCGGAATGATTACCGAATCAGCAGCAGTAAGTGCATTGACAGTAATCAGGCCGAGTGATGGAGAGCAGTCGATAAGGATGAAACTGTAATCCTCTTTTATTTTTGCAATCACCTTGCGCATCATCCGCTCCCGGTTAGGCATATTGATCATTTCTATTTCTGCCCCAACAAGGTCGATGTGAGCAGGAAGAAGATCAAGGAATGGTGTGGAGGTATTGAGAATAATATTCTTCGGTTCCACATCATCCATAATGCATTCGTAGATGCTTGTTTTGATGTTCCGGGGATCAAAGCCTACACCGGAAGTTGCATTCGCCTGAGGATCACCATCAATAATTAACGTTTTATACTCCAGCACGGCAAGCCCTGCAGCCAGGTTAATGGCAGAGGTGGTTTTACCCACTCCTCCTTTCTGATTGGCAATTGCAATAACTTTTCCCATAGATGCAAAAATACATTTTAATGACGAAACCTTCAAAGATGTTAATAAATATTCCGGAAACAAAACAAGCTGCCCGTTGGACAGCTTGCCAGGATACTGTTTGTGCTGAAATTACTCAGTTTCAGTGTCTGATTGCAGATCTTCAAAACTGATATCCGTGTGTTTGTTCTTTGTTGTGCTCTCTCCGGTAAATTCGTCTCTTGGCCTCTCTTCGCGTGGTTCAGGCATAGTCTGTTCACTTTTGATATAAGATACGACTTCATTCAGCCCTTCTGAGAATTTCTCGAAATCTTCTTTATATAGGAATAGCTTATGCTTTTCGTAGAAAAACTTCCCCTGGTCGTTATTGAACCGTCTCTTGCTTTCCGTAATGGTCAGGTAATATTCATTTGAGATCGTAGCTTTCACGTCAAAAAAATAGGTTCGCTTTCCTGCCCTGACAGCTTTTGAAAATATTTCGGCTCTGTCTCTTTCTTGCTTTTCTTTCTCTTCCATTTTCTTAGAACAAGTTTTTGGTTATAACGCAAAAATAAAAATATTATTTGGAATAAAAAGTTTATTTCAATGAAATGCGTAGCTTTGCAGACTGGTTAAACTATAGCTTCAAAGATGTTCTTTTTCATAGTCGAGTTATGTTAGGCAGAAGGCACTTCAGGATTAAAGTCCTCCAGGGTTTATATGCATATTTCCAGGGTGGAGAACCTCAGATGGAGAATGCGGAGAAACAGCTTCTGCAGAGTATCAACAAACTGAAAGAACTCTATTTTATCCAACTCTCTTTTTTTCTTGAAGTGATTGATTTTTACATCCGAAGGATGGAGGAATCGAAGCATAAGTATTATCCTACTGACGAAGAGTTAAATCCTGTTGCAAAGTTTATTAACAATCGCATTATTGCCAAACTACGTGAAAACAAAGATCTTACATCTTCAATACGGAAGTATAAGATCAGCTGGACCGAAGAACAGGACAGTATCCGAAAAGTCTACCAGCGGATCAGGGATTGTAAAGATCATCGGGATTATCTCTATTCAGGCGAAAACTCATTCAAGGAGGATCATGAGTTTGCAGCACGAATGATGAAAAAGTATATCCTGCACTCCCCTGAGTTACAGTTTTTCTGTGAAGAACGCTCCATATACTGGGTTGATGATTTTGAAGTTACTGCCTCCTTCGCGCTAAAGACTATCCGCCTGCTTACCGAAGAATTTCCCGTCACAACTCCACTCCTCTCTCTATTTGTCAAAGACAAGGAGGAGGATCCGAAGGATGAACATAAATTCATTATTGAGCTGTTCCGGCAAACCATCATACACAGCGATGAGTTCGAAAAAAGAATCGAGGGAAGATTGAAGAACTGGGAACTTGACCGGATTGCCCTTACCGACATCATTCTTATCAAAATGGCCTTAGCGGAGTTCCTCTTTTTCCCAACCATACCTGTGAAGGTAACATTGAATGAGTATATCGAACTATCCAAGCATTTCAGTACTGTAAAAAGCAAGCTGTTTATCAATGGGATATTGGACAAACTAGTCTCTGATCTCAAGGAAGAAGACCGGATTCACAAAAGTGGCCGGGGTTTGATCAACTAATTTTTCCCTCTTCATACTAAAGAAAAAAGCTTCACGTTTGTTAGAGATATAAACAGAGAACATATCGTGTTAAATCTACTCAGAATTACTCTTCTTAGTATCCTCAGCGGGGCTGTTTTATTTCCGGTTTCTGCCCAGATCGGGGGCGATTATACATACAAATTTCTGACGCTGACCAATTCGGCAAGGATAGCCGGGATGGGTGGCAATGCCATTACAGTAATGGATAATGATGTTACCCTGTCGCTTGCTAATCCATCCCTTATCTCTTCCGAAATGCATAACCAGTTAGCATTGAGTTATGTGAATTACTTTACCGGCAATAATATTGGTTTTGCCATGTACTCCCGTACATTTAAAAATGCAGGTAGTTTTGTTGGGGCTATCCAGTTCAGTGATTATGGTACAATCCAGGGGGCCGATGCTGCCGGAAACAAAACCGGGAATATCAGCGCGTCGGAGTACGCACTTTCCATTGGATGGGGACGAATGCTTTCCGAAAATTTTTCTATAGGAGCCAATGCGAAACTAATCTATTCTCATCTCGACACCTACAATTCGTTCGGGATAGCTGTGGATGTAGCAGGATCTTATTTTACGAAAAATAAACTCTTTACAGCTTCACTCATGGCCCGGAACATCGGGTCGCAGATTGTTCCTTACCGTTCCGGCAAATATGAAGCTCTTCCTTTCGAGCTTCAACTAGGACTATCACAGGGATTGAAACACCTGCCATTGCGCTTCTACCTGCTGTTTACAAACCTCCAGAGGTGGAATCTCAGTTACACAGACCCGAATGACCCAAAAAACCAGGTGGATCCCTATACGGGACAACTCAATGAGAAAAGGGGCCTGAGCAAATTTGCCGATAACCTCATGCGTCATATTGTTATCGGAGGGGAACTCACCATAGCTAAAGTATTCTCAGTCAGGATAGGCTATAACTACGGACGGCGTCAGGAGTTAAAACTGTTTGAACGGACCGGTCTTAGTGGTTTCACCTATGGCGTCGGCTTCCGGGTAAAGATGTTCAACTTCAGTTACACGCATGCCACCTATCAGGCTGGAAGCCCCAATCCCAACTATATTACAATCGCCGTAAACCTTCAACAGTTCGCGAAGAAGGAGTGATGAAGGGATGGAGGGATGATTCGACCACTTCAATCTCCGATTAATTCGATTTTTGATCTCCGATTTATTTCAATTTTCAAATAACACGATTTATGAATGCTGGTTTGATTTAACGGTTTTCAAACTTGCTACTATTATAGATAATAGTTCGTTTGTTTCATCCTTCAGTGCGGACGCCTTATCCTGTTGTAGAATTTTTGTCCTGACAATGATATCCAACCAAAATTCTGTTTCATCGAGCTCTTCCTCCACTACTTTTAACTTATTGATAAAATCACGTACTGATTTAGCACGGCAAACTGCACTATAGTTTGCTGCTGAAGAAGTTGAACTTCTAATGATCTGTCTTGCTATCACTTGCCCGGAATAGCTCTTTGGAAGAGCATTCGCCATGGTTATTATATCCACACAGAGCACTCTGAACCGTTGCCTTAACTCTTCTCTGGTCATGATTGTTTTTCTTCTTAATCATGAATCAAAGCAAAAGGTTATATCCAAATGCCAAAAAAGATATCAACAATCACAAAAAAAATCGAAAATCGAAAATCGAATCATTCGGAGATTCATCACCCCATCCCCCTCATCCCTTTATTTCTTATCTTTGCATACTATTATTGAAGTCCATGCAGGTTACAATTGATCGCAACAGCGGATTCTGCTTTGGAGTGGTTTATGCCATCCAGGTAGCGGAGCGTGAGCTTGCCGAATCTGGCAAACTTTACTGCCTGGGAGATATTGTCCACAACAACATGGAGGTGAATCGTCTTAAGGAGATGGGGCTGGTCATTATTGATCACCGCGACCTTCCTCTCCTCAATAACTGTAAGGTGATGATCAGAGCACACGGGGAGCCTCCTGAAACCTATGAGATCGCCCTTAAAAATAACATTCACCTGGTTGATGCCTCCTGTCCGATCGTGTTGAACCTTCAACAGGAGGTGAGATATGGGTATGAAGATATGATGGAACGGAACGGACAGATTGTCATCTACGGTAAGGAGGGGCATGCCGAGGTGAATGGATTGAAAGGTCAAACCAATGGTAAAGCTATAGTTGTTGGCAATGAAGACGACCTGGAGAAGATCAACTTTACCAGACCGGTTAGGTTGTATTCACAAACTACAAAAAGTGTTAAAGGGTTCCAACAGATTGTTAAGTTGATTGAAGCACGAATGATGGAGGTAAAGCCAGGTGATGATATTGATTTTCAGTGGAGTGACAGCATATGCCGACAGGTTTCAAACCGTGCCACCCTGCTTAAGGAATTTGCTGCCAGGTATGAGGTGATTGTTTTTGTGAGCGGACTGAAAAGCTCGAATGGAATGGTCTTGTACCAGGTTTGTAAAGAGATGAATCAAAACTCCTACCTTGTTTCGGAAAAGGGGGAATTGCACCAGGAATGGTTTGAAGGGAGGCGCTCCGTTGGCGTATGTGGCGCTACATCCACCCCGATGTGGTTGATGGAGGAGGTGGGAGATGAGATCAAAAAAATACACAAGACCCATGCATCTGCATAAAATTGTCCTGCATAATTTCAAGAACTATCCCGAAGGAGAATTTGTTTTTTCAGATAAAATCAACTGTTTTGTTGGAAATAATGGAGTAGGGAAGACGAACCTGCTCGATGCAATCCATTACCTCTCATTTTGCAAAAGTTATTTCAATCCCAGTGATGCCCAGAATATTCGTCATGAAGCTGATTTTTTTGCCATTCAGGGAAATTATTACCGTCAGAACGACACCATTGAGCAGCTGCAATGCATCCAGAAACGGAATCAAAGAAAGAAATTTCTTTACAATAAAAAGGAGTATGACCGATTAGCCGATCATATTGGTCAGTTTCCTCTTGTAATGATTTCCCCATATGACCGGGATCTGATTAACGATGGCAGTGATTTACGCAGACGATACACCGACAGTGTTATCGCTCAATTCGACAAACTCTACCTTGACGATCTTATCAACTACAACAAAGCGCTCCACCAGCGGAATACACTCCTGAAATCATTTGTTGAAAAGAGATATTTTGATGCAGAAACTCTCGATATCTGGAGTGAACAGATGGTTGCACTTGGGACAAATATATTTCAGAGGCGAAGTGATTTTCTGAAAGAGTTCATCCCTCTTTTCCAGCACTATTTCAGTTTCATCAGCGGAGGGAAAGAAAAGGTGGATATGAACTATCAGAGTCAATTACATGCCGGACCATTAAGCGGCCTGATGAAGCAAGCGGTTGAGCGCGATCGTTCTGCACTCTTTTCCACGGTGGGAATCCATAAAGATGACCTGGAGTTTCTTATGGATGGATTTCCATTGAAAAGATATGGTTCTCAGGGCCAGCAAAAGTCCTTTGTGATTGCTGTCAAACTTGCACAGTTTGAATATACGCGTAAGGTTAACGGATTCAAACCCATCCTGTTGCTGGATGACATCTTTGATAAACTCGATGACCACCGGGTTCAGCAGGTGATCAGACTGGTTAGTGAGAACAGTTTCGGACAGGTCTTTATTACGGATACACAAGAAGATAGTATACGGAAGATATTTGATCCGCTTGAGATCGATCATAAGATCTTCCGAATCAACGGAGATCAGTCAGGATCTTCTGCCGGGATTAGCTCAGACTGACCAACTTTGCGGATATAAATCATAAGTGTAATTTTATACCTTGTAAACCCTTACTGTGAAAAAAGCCAATGATTATACACTTCGCGAAGCCATTCAGGATTTTCTGAATGCTTACCGGCTGGATGATAAACTGTTGGAAAGGAAAGCGATTGAATCGTGGGGGAAAGTAATGGGAAAGATGGTCAGTAATCATACAACAGATCTGTATATCCGGAACAAAATACTTTACGTAAAAGTAGATTCAGCTGCTCTGCGCAGCGAACTCAACTATGCCCGTGAAAAAATTTGCGATGCGCTGAATAAAGAGGTCAAAGGAGAGGTCATCACGGCGGTGGTGATCAGATAAATTTCCGAATGATTCGATTTTCGAACGCACCCCTAAATCCCCTGAAGGGGACTTATTCCTCCCCTCAAAGGGGAGGTTAGGAGGGGTCATTCTTTCCAGAAATTATTTTACGGCACAGTTCAACATTTTTTCTCCTTCAATATATCCTTCCAGTACATCTCCAATCCTGACCGGGCCAACGCCTGCCGGAGTTCCCGTGAAGATCATGTCGCCGGTTCGAAGGGTGACGAACCGTGATGCATGAGCAATGATCTCGTCAAAGGGATAGATCATAAGGGAGGTGTTGCCTTGCTGAACTGACTCCCCGTTGAGCCGCAAACTGAAATTGATGTCTTTCGGATCAGGAAAATCAGATTTCGGGACAAAGTTACTCATGGGGGCCGACTGGTCGAAACCTTTAGCTGTGAACCAGGGGAGGCCTGCTTTTTTGGCACGATCCTGGATGTCACGAGCTGTAAAATCAATACCCACTCCGATTTTGTCATAGTAAGTATGTGCAAACCGGGTCTGAATATTTTTTCCAACCTTACAGATCTTAAGGACTAACTCTATCTCGTAATGAATGTCTGAGGAGAATTCGGGATAGTAGAATGGTCTGTTCCGGGTCAGCAAAGCTGTATCGGGTTTGAAAAAAAATACCGGTTCAGCCGGTACTGCATTCCCCAACTCCTTGATATGGGCATGGTAGTTTCGTCCGATACAAATAATTTTCATAATTGCTATTCGAAAAGCTTTAGTTTTCCGTCATCATTAGGTGTTAATTTCTCACGCAGCTTTATTAATGTAACCACTTTCTTCGTAGACCTGGGGAACTCGCTTTTCATGATCCAATCATAATAAGAGGGCTCACGCTGGAAGACTTCCGTAACGGGTTTCCCTTTGTGTTTACCGAAGTTGAAAACTTCTACCTGTTTGGAATTGAATACAATGTGTCCAATCAGGTCGACATTGTTGGTTTTGTGGGAGAATTCACTCAGGGCATTAACGTCATTTACCACCGGTGTCGACAGGTTGCCCTCTTTGTCTTTGAACTCCCTGTCCTTATACGTGTCGAGTTGAGATTTCAGAATCTCATAAGTGGCGATTGTATCAGCTTCAGCGCTATGGGCATTTATCAGCTCTTTGCCACAATAAAACTGATAAGCAGCCGCGAGGTTTCTGGGCTCCATCCTGTGAAAGATAGTCTGTATATCAACGAGACGGCGTCCTTTCAAATCGAAATCCACATCCACGCGTAAAAACTCCTCTACAAGCAAAGGGATGTCGAAATGGTTGGAATTGTAACCCGCCAGATCGCATGAGTCGAGAAACCTGGCCAGTTCTGGGGCCACCTGTCGGAATGTGGGAGAATCTTTCACATCTTCATCAGTGATGCCGTGTATTTCTGTTGATTCCCACGGTATCATCATCTCAGGATTGATCCGGAGGGTTTTGATGTCGGTGGATCCATCAGGTTGGGCACGAAGGATGCATATTTCTACAATCCGGTCCGTAGCTACTTTGATGCCGGTTGTTTCCAGGTCGATGAAAGCCAAGGGCCGGGTCAGGTTCAGGTCCATATTAAAGAGTTTGTTTGGTGTCGAATGTTTCGAGATGCCCAACCAGTTTGTTGAGAAACTCTCCGGCCATTGCGCCGTTTACTACCCGGTGGTCGAAAGTGACTGAAAGAAACATCATCTGACGTATCCCGATTGTGTCGCCTTCCGGAGTTTCTACAACCACCGGACGCTTGGTTATTGAACCAATAGCGACGATGGCAGCCTGTGGCTGGTTTATAATAGGTGTTCCCATCAGTGTGCCAAAGGATCCCAGGTTGGTCAGGGATATTGTCCCTCCGGTAATCTCGTCGGGTACCAGCTTGCTTTGTCTGGCCCGATTGGCCAGGTCGGTCACCTGTTTGGTGATTCCAAGGAGGCTTTTCTGATCAGCATCCCGGATCACTGGTACAATCAGGTTAGAATTCGGGAGCGCAACGGCCATACCCACATTGATCCGCTTGTGTACAAGGATCCGGGTGCCATCTACCGATACGTTGATCATAGGGACATCACGCACAGCCCTGGCAATTGCCTCTATCACGATGGGGGTGTATGTAAGCTTGATCCCTTCCCGTTTGAGAAAGGATTCTTTGTGCTTCGCCCTCCATTGGACAATGGCAGTCATATCGGCTTCTATAAATGAGGTGACATGCGGTGATGTTTGGACCGATTTAACCATGTGGGTTGCAATCAACTGACGAATCCGATCCATCTCAATCACCTGGTCGGTTGCAGTCACAGGTAACCCTTGTGAATCCTGGGATTGTGTAGATTGTGGGGTGGGGGAGGTTGACCTTTTTTCAAGATAATTCAGGAGATCCTGTTTGGTGAGCCGGTCGTTTTTACCCGACCCCGGGATCGCACCCAACTCCTGGAATGAGATATTCTCCTGCATGGCGATGCTGCGTACCAATGGAGAGTAAAACCGCGTACCACCCTCTCCCGGTTCATGAGGCATCTCCCCGGGAGGAGTTGTCTCCCCGGGGGGAGTTATCTTCCAGGGACCAGGTATCTCACTGGCGACCGCGACCTCACTGGCTTCGGGATCTTCAGCTGCCTCGTCCTTCGTTCCTCGTCCCTCGTCCTTTTCAACCACCGAAGCTTCAGCGGAGGTGGTCGTAACTTCACCCTCCACTTCAAGTACTGCGATAATCTTTCCAACAGGGACTACATCTCCCTCATCAGCCATTTTTTTCAGAAAGGTTCCGGAAACAGGGGAGGTTACTTCCGTATCCACTTTGTCTGTTGCGATTTCTGCAATCGGGTCCTCTTCATTCACCTTGTCTCCCTCTTTCTTAAGCCAGCGCGTCAGTGTCGCTTCAATTACAGCTTCTCCAAGACGTGGAAGAACGATATCATAATTTGCCATAGCAACTAAATTCAGGATTAAAACACAAAGATAGCAATTTTCTTATTTATATAGAATCAAAATAGGGTTTTACCTGCGACCAAGATCCCGGAATCCTTTCAGGATGATATTGACATCGTTGGTAATTTTATAATCCCTTGCGTAAAGAATGTTGAGGCGTGCAATCGCCTCTCCGGGTACAGGTTTGTTATGAAACGCATCAAAGGGGTTGAGAACTCCCTTTTTTATTGAAGGAAGGCGATGTGTTTCTGATTCACTTAACTCTGAATAGCTAACCCAGGAACGAAGATTTATCAGAACCAGGAAGATATTCCTGAGCAATCCAATAGGATTTTTTACCAGGAAAAAGACAAGAGGATAAAGTGCCAGAAGCATAAAACTGGTCAGGACATCCAGAAGCCGTTTATTTCTCCTGTTGTCCATTTTCGTGATGGAATTAATATCGATCACATAGAGGTCGCCAGAGGTGTTAATAGAATTGCTCCCGATAATACTGAGACTTTCGGGAGGGGCTATTTTATAGTCAACCTGCTGCTCATTCAGTTCCGACATCTGATCCATGATCTCCTGGGAGGGAACATCTTTGGCGCAGAAGATCACCTCGTCGATGTTATGGATCCAGATAATCTCCCGAATCTGCCCAAGATGACCGATGAATCCGTTAGAGTTGTCTCTGTGATGCTTATAACTGACAAGTCCAATGAATCCTGGATTGATGACTGTCTGTCTCAACAGCTCAGAGACGCGCTCCGCTTCATCTTTCTCACCGATAATTATAAACCGTTTATTTTTATCCTCGTTGATCTGAAAATTCTTCAGGTTCAGGATATGCAGAAAGAACCGTGTGGTCAGCATAGCGATCAGCCCCCAAACTGCTCCGAGAATAATCAGGGCCCTGGAGAAACGGTAAGATTCGGGGAGCAGACTGTAAAGGATAAGGATAATAAATGTCCCCACTATCATTCCCTGAGTAACCTTCCGTAACCGGATCGGCCTGTCGTATCCGCCACTCAGGTAAACGCTTATAAGCCAGATCAGGACGTAAATCGGGACGGCAACAAACATAAATAGCATTGGATAATGACCCCCTGACTGGAAGATGAAATGTTTTTCCCAATACTCCTTGATGAACCAGATACCGCCAAGGATCAATACAGAATCGGTTACAGGGAGTGCTACACGTGTGAGGAACCTGGTGGTAATTGAGATTGTGGCACGGAGATATATCGCTAAATTGATCAGCATGGAATACATCCGGGCATTCTTCTTTGAGAAATGCTTTCGGGCAAAAACGATCATTGCATTGTAGAAAAAGAAGACGTAGTTGACACTGCTTTTTTTGGTGCTCTCCCCTTTGTAATGAATGATTCTTGTGCCGGGAAAATAGTAGTTCTTATAACCGGCCTTGGTAATCCGGTAACTAAGATCAATGTCTTCACCGTACATAAAAAACTCCTCATCCAGAAGCCCGATATCATCCAGCACAGTTTTTCTGACCATCATAAAAGCTCCTGCAAGGACATCGACTTCGTGAGTCTTGTTTTTATCAAGATATCCAAGGTTGTACTTGTTGAACAATTTCGATTTTGGAAAAAGCGAAGAGAATCCGAACATTTTGAAAAAAGCAACGGAGGGTGATGGAAGTCCCCGTTTTGATTCGGGAAGGAATTTGCCTTTCCCATCAATCATTTTAACACCAAGTCCGCCTGCATCCGGATGGTCGTCCATAAAGTTCACACACTTCGTAAGCGTGTCATCTTCCAGGATGGTATCGGGATTGAGTATCAGGATATACTTGCCTTTGGCTTTCTTTATAGCCTGGTTATTGGCCTTCGAGAACCCTTTATTGTCTTTGTTCTCAATAAGATGTACCTCCGGGAATTTCTCCCTGATCATGCGAACTGACCCGTCAACCGAGTTGTTATCGACTACAAAGACTTCAGCAGTAAGTCCGTTTACAGCTTTCTGGATCGAATGGATACACTGCTCAACGAAATACTTTACATTGTAGTTAACGATGACGATAGATAATTGCATATCAGAGGATCAATCGGATTGTAAAAGTATTAAAAATACCCTTGATCAATTAATAAAATGATCTCTTCTATTTGCCGGTCCTCTCCTTCAGGATCATATCCTGTTTTCAGATCATATCCAAAAATGGTTGCCAGGGCTTGCCAGATGAAAGCCGTGAATTTTCCACGAAGTTCCCTTACGATCTCAAAAGAAGAGTTACCTGTTTGCCTGTAGATCAGTTTGATAAGGATTTTCCCCTGTGAAAATGTGAAGTTCTTGATATCCTCCCCAAACTCATCCTCCAACTGCTTTTCAGCAGATTTAACATATTTTCTCCGCTCTCTTTCATTGGTGATTGTGTCCATTACCTGCTTGAACTCTTCTAACTTTTCACCGGCCAGTTTGGCGTAAGGATATACTTTCTGGATATTGTATACCAGTTTGGTATACCGAACCCGGTTTCGGCGGTTCTTGAACTCATAGGGTGGAAAAACGTAAACTGACTTGACCTCAACCAGGGGAACGGTATCACCATCGAGAATTTTTCCGGGTACCACCTTCGACAGAGTATCCGGGTCCTGGGCCTGTAGGAAAGGATAGGCAACAAGCGTAGTTAAGATAAAGAGAATAAATTTATTCATCAGTAATTAAAACACTGATATTCCGGGTTTATTATCAGGCAACGCGAAGTCTTGCCATACTGGTTTTGCCGAAATTTTTCTCTACAAAAGCTCGTGTTACCCGCAACGATTTTACCGTCCCCCGAGAAGGAATCTCAAACATCTCATCAGTCATGACAGCTTCAAGGATTGAACGTAGCCCCCGTGCTCCAAGTTTGAATTCAATCGATTTTTCGACCATGTAATCCAGGGCACTGTTATCAAAACTGAGCTTGATGTTGTCCATCTCAAACAGTTTGATATACTGCTTGGTAAGCGCATTCTTCGGTTCGGTCAGAATACGTTTGAGTGTAGCTTTATCGAGGGAGTGCATAAAGGTGACGATGGGCAACCTTCCCACAAGTTCAGGAATCAATCCATAACTTTTCAGATCGACCGGTGAAATATACTGCAGAAGGTTCTCTTTGTCAACAGACTCCTTCTTCGCAGATTTAAACCCGATTATATTGGTCTGAAGTCTGTTGGCTATTTTCTTTTCGATCCCGTCAAATGCTCCGCCTGTTATGAAGAGAATATTTTGTGTGTTGATCTGGATCATTTTTTGTTCGGGGTGCTTTCGCCCTCCCTGTGGAGGTACGTTCACGATGGCCCCTTCCAGCATTTTGAGCAGCGCTTGCTGCACCCCTTCTCCCGACACATCCCGGGTGATGGATGGGTTGTCGCTTTTCCGGGCGATCTTATCGATCTCGTCGATGAAAACAATACCCCGCTCAGCAGCAGCTACATTATAGTCGGCAACCTGGAGCAGTCGGGCGAGAATGCTCTCCACATCTTCTCCAACATATCCGGCTTCTGTGAGGGCTGTAGCATCAGCAATGCAGAAAGGGACATTGAGCATCCTTGCCACAGATCTGGCCAGGAGGGTTTTACCTGTACCGGTTTCTCCAAGAACGACAATGTTGGCTTTTTCGATCTCTACATCGTCATCGTGAGCCTTCTTAGCGTAGAAAATTCGCTTGTAATGGTTGTAAACCGCCACAGAGATGATCCGTTTGGCCTCTTCCTGGCCGATTACATATTGATCAATGTAACTCTTGATCTCAGCAGGTTTAAGCAGTTTGAAATCGGGAACCGACTTGGTTTTATCCGAAATCATCTCCTCATCCATGATCACTGTTGCTTGCTGGATACAGTGATCGCAGATGTGGGCATTCAAGCCGGCAATCAGGATTTGAGTTTCCTTCCGTTCACGCCCGCAAAAGGAGCACCGTTCATTGCTTTTTGCCATTTTGGAAGCTTATTTAGCTGGTTTGGATTTTACCAGAATCTCATCAATCATTCCGTAATCCAGCGCTTCCTGGGAGGTCATCCAGTAGTCGCGATCGGCATCTTTCAGGATCTTGTTGTATGTTTGACTGCTATGCAAAGCGATGATCTCATAAAGTTCTTTTTTCAACTTCTGGATCTCCCGGGCTGTAATCTCTATATCAGATGCCTGTCCATGCGCAGATCCCATAGGTTGGTGGATCAGGATACGGGAATGCTTCAGAGCAGTCCTTTTCCCTTTTGCGCCTGCGCAAAGCAGGATCGCACCCATCGAAGCAGCCATTCCTGTACATATAGTCGCTATGTCGGGAGCAATGTAGAGCATGGTGTCGTAAATGCCCAATCCGGCATAAACAGATCCTCCGGGGGTATTGAGGTAGATCTGAATATCTTTCCGGGAATCGACAGACTCCAGAAAGAGCAACTGAGCCTGGATGATGTTGGCCACATAGTCATCAATTGGAACTCCCAGGAATATGATACGGTCCATCATCAATCGGGAGAAGACGTCCATAGTCGCTATATTTAACTGCCTCTCTTCGATGATGGTGGGAGATATGTAGTTCGCTGTCAGTGATTTGTATTTTTCGAGACCCAGAGTGCTGATCCCTTTGTGCCGGGTTGCGTATTTTGAGAATTCGTCCATAGAAAGTGATTTACAATTTTGGTTATACGATAAAATATTGTGGTTTGTTACAATCGTAACAATCGTAACAATCGTAACGACCGTAACGACCGTAACGACCGTAACGTCCGTCACGATTCTTAGTGGTCATGGTCGTGATCGTGATGGTGATCGTGATGGTGGTCATGCTCATGGTCATGGCTCGAGGATACCAGGCTGATGAAATCCTCGTAAGATATTTCCACAGGCTTCAGGGTAACCTTCTCTTTGAACAATCCCATTAGTTTTGCATCGAACAGCTGATCGTTGATCTTCTGTACCTGCTCTTTATTCTGCATGAAGGCATCAACAATGCTGTCATATTTTTTTGCCATCTCGGGATCTACAAACTCCTGGGAAACCTGTCGCAGTAAATAGGATCGGATATATCCCCTGATCTCCTCTTCTTTCACACCGATATCATTTTCCTTGATGATTTTATTTTCAATCAATTGCCATTTCATTGACTTGGAAAACGAGGGATACTGTTGCTCTATTTCCTCCTCAGACATCTTATTTTCATCATGTTCAAAGAGCCACCGTTTCAGGAACTCCTCGGGGAGGTTCATCGTTGTGTTTTCAATCAAATCTTTCGAAATATTCTGGAACAGAAGCTTGTCAGTCTCCCCTGAGAAACTTGCAGCAGCATCTTTCCTGACCCGATCGCGGAAGTCATCTTCGGTCTCAATAGTATCTCCCGGATAAACATTGTTGAAGAACTCAGTATTCAGTTCTGCCGGTACGATATGTGTGATCTCGGTGACCTTAAACGAAAAGGTGAGACGTGGCTTGCTCAGCGTGTCAGCAGGCAGGTTTAGTTGCTTCGCAGCTTCTTCAACTGAACCAAACAGTTCGATTGGGTTGAATACCAAGATCTCCTCTCTTTTCAATGAAATCAATTTCTCTTTAACCTTCTCATCCGTAATTTTTTCAATGTAGAGAAATATCTTTTTTGGTTCAGATCCTTCAATTGGCAAACCGTCTGCTGAAAGCTCGGTGGCTTCTCCAGAGATCATATCCTCCCTGCCGGCAGCATCCGGATGAGTAGAGATTCCATTCCGTTTGCGGGTATCTTCAATGTATCCATCTACCATTTTGTCATCAATGAGGATCTGGTAGTTTTCAATCTCCAGTTCAGGACCTAGATTCAGGGTAAAATCAGGGGCTAATCCAAGGTCGAAATAGAACTCAAAGATCTCTCCATCGACAAATTGTGCAGGTTTCGTCTTCTCTTTATTAGGCAATGGATTCCCAAGAACATCGAGTTTCTCGTCGGTCATATAGGATGAGAGGTTCTCACTCAGGAGTTTATTGACCTCATCAGCCATCACAGCTTTTCCATACATCTTTTTCACCATCCCGAAGGGCACTTTTCCTGGCCGGAAACCGGGAATATTGGCTTTTCGTTGGTAATCTTTCAGGTTTTTGGTTACAATCTCGTGGTAATCGTCCGGAGTAATCTCCATTCTGAGTGTAATTGTCTGATCTCCGGTATTCTCTCTGGTTATGTTCATTCTTTTATCGTGAATATCGTGAATATCGTGAATGTCGTGAATATCGTGAATGGTAATTCATGTCATTCGTCATTCATGTCATTCTTGTTCATTGTATCTGGTGCGGATGAAGGGACTCGAACCCCCACGCCCGAAGGCACAAGATCCTAAGTCTTGCGCGGCTACCAATTACGCCACATCCGCAGATCTCAAAAAAGGACTGCAAAGATACATATTTCTGATGAAATAATAGGGGATTAGGGAGCGTTAATATATGGAGAAAGATGATTATATTAAGTGACAAGGTGACAAGGTGACAAGGTGATGATGCAACCATAGAATAATTGGTTGGTTAATTATATAGGTAATTTTTAAAAGAAGAAAAAAAACGAAGATCGAAACTACCCCACCCCCAACCCCTCCCCAACAAGGGAGGAGAGTAAGTCCCCTTTAGGGGATTTAGGGGCAACTGCGAAGCAGTATAAGTCCCCTTGCGAGAGAAGCGAAGCAAACTGGATTTAGGGGCAGGTAATCGAAGATGAAACATGTTATCCCGCATAATACTCATATGGCTGATTTTCTCTTTTCTCCAGACCGGGATGGTGCGGTCCCAGGAGATGCTTGGTACAACACTGGGGAACTATGCGGGAATCAATTCGGTTCAGCTCAATCCGTCGGCTATGCCTGGGTCGAAGCAATGGCTGGATATTCAGCTGGTTGGCGTTGATCTCTCTTTCCAAAACAACTACCTATATCTGTCAAAACATGAATTCGTTTTCTGGGATATTTTTAAACCCGGATTCGTGCTCCCTTCACATGACGAAGAGTATGCCACAGAGGTCCGGAATTTCTACCGGTACAATAATGCCAACCGGAAGAATGTTTTTATCAATCTCAGGATTAATGGTCCGGGGGCGATGGTAATATGGAAAAATCATGCATTTGGTATCCATACCGCTATGAGGTCGGTAACTTCAGCCCGGAAGATACCCTACGATCTTGCTAACTTCATGTACCTGGGATTGAACTACAAACCACAACAGAATATCAATTACAAGACAGACAAACGGTTTGGAATGTTTCAGATGAATTGGTTTGAAGTGGGGCTGAGTTATGCATATAAGGTTTATGGTCGCGGCTTCAACAGGCTGGATGCCGGCATATCGGTCAGGAAGCTGTTTGGATTGACCGGATTATATGCGGTGGTGGAGGATATAGATTACATGGTGCCTGATGATACCACATTGCAAATCAACAACATGAAAGCCGAATATGGGTTTTCACTTCCGATTGATTACAACAGCAACGGACTCGGGACTGCTACAGATCCTCTGATGGCAGGGGGAGGCTGGGGTTTTGACCTGGGAGTTACTTATACACGCCTGAAGAGATTGCACCAGGAACAGTATATTGACCGCCTCTGTGAACAGCAATATGAAGATTACCTGTACAGGATCGGCGTTGCATTGATTGATATCGGGGGGATCCGGTTCAAGGACCGGGCACAGACCTATTCAATTGATAACCGCTCTTCTTACTGGGAAAACCTGACACAATTTGATTTTCAGACGGTCAACCAACTGATGGACACGATCAGCTACCAGTTCTACGGTGATCCAACTGCCACTTATCAGGACGAGAAGTTCACCCTTTGGCTCCCTTCTGCACTTAGCGCCCAGTTTGATTATCATTATAACAAAAACTGGTATGTGAATGCCGCCCTGATCTTTCCCTTTAAATTCAGTAAGGTTTCACTCACACGCCCTTCACTTCTGGCACTCACTCCACGCTATGAATCACGGTGGTTTGATGCCAGTCTCCCGATCTCCCTTTACGATTGGACCCAGCTAAGGATGGGATTATCTTTCAGGGTTTACCTCCTCACAATTGGCACAGAGAAACTTGGACCTCTCCTGGGCTTCAGCAACTTCAATGGCATGGATTTCTACTTCTCAATCAAAATTCCTTTGGAAAAAGGTGTTTGCGGAAAACGGAATTCAGGATCCTGCCCTGCCTATGAAGAATTTAAGCCGCAGAAATTATAAGGTTTTCACATCTAATGCATCACGCAGGGCATTGCCTATCAGCATGAAGGCCAGAACGAGAAGCATGATGGCGATTCCGGGAAGAATTGCCAGGTAGGCATAATCGAGTACGATATATCCGTAATTTTCTTTGATCATTGATCCCCATGAGGGAATCGGTGGCTGAACACCCATCCCCAGAAAACTTAATCCTGCTTCGATCAAGATAGCAGCTGCAAAGTTGGCGGCAGAGATTACGATTACAATCCCCATGACATTGGGAAGGAGGTGACGGGTGATGATGCGAAAGGAGGAGAATCCGAGCGCTTTGCCAGCTTCCACGAACTCTTTCTCCCGCAGGCTGAGAATCTGTCCGCGCACGACCCTGGCCACCTCCACCCACATGGTAAGTCCCACTGCAACAAAGACCTGCCAGAATCCTTTTCCAAGTGCAAACGTGATAGCAATCACCAATAGCAGGGTAGGGATGGACCATACCACATTGATGAACCACACGATGATGTTGTCTAACCATCCCCTGAAATAGCCTCCGATAGATCCAATCAGGATACCCAGTACCAGGGAGATAAAGACCGAGATAAACCCTACCGACAGGCTAACGCGGGCGCCAATAACCAGCATACTGAAAACATCCCGGCCAAAACGGTCGGTTCCCAGCCAGTAGGTCCGCTTTACAAGAGTTGCATCAGGATGCTGAGCAAGATAGTCCCCGGGTGATGTCTTGAAATAGCCTCCATCCTGGCTATAAATATCCACACCACCATCCACAACAGGGTAGAGGTTATATGGGCTCTTTTCTCCCCAAATCATCCGGTGAAAAAACCCTGACCGTTCTGCATGAGGCATTTTGGGTATTCGAATGAATTCAGCTTCATATCCTGGTTTCTTCAGCCCCATCTCGAGGTACTGGTCATTGACAAATGGTGTAGAGTCGGGAGTGACAATATACCCCAGCAGGGCAATCAGGAATACGATGCCAATAAAAATGAAAGATCCGAAACCAAGTTTGTCGCGGCGAAACCGTTTCCAGGCCTGGGCAGAGAGGGACCCTGATGAGACGTATTGTTTTTTTCTGAGAAACATTTGTATTGAAATTCCAGGATTCAAATGCCAAATTACAAATAAAATCCAAGTTCCAAGTTCCAAGTTCCAAATCCCAAATCTTTGATCATTGGAATTTGCATTTTGGAACTTATTTGGAATTTGTTTTTTGAGATTTGGGATTTTTTCTTTTGAAATTGTATTATCTTTGTGCCCTTAATACGGTGGTTGTAGCTCAGTCGGTTAGAGCATCAGATTGTGGTTCTGAGGGTCGTGGGTTCGAATCCCATCTTCCACCCAAAAAAAAGCGATCGAACAAGTTCGGTCGCTTTTTTAGTTGGCAGTTGGCAGTTGGCAGTTGGCAGTAGGCAGTTGGCAACGATGCAACTTTTTTTATCTTTGTGTCAGTTGTGTTATTTACTGGCATGAATCAACCCATCCCTATTCGCTGGCTTCTGGGATTAATCAGCGGTCCGTTTTTCTTCATTATTATCGTTATTTTTGGCAACCTTGAGCCCGGAAATCCTGCTGTGACCTACACCTTGGCCACGGCAGTATGGATGGCCATCTGGTGGATCTCGGAAGCTGTCCCTCTTGCCATTACCTCACTGTTACCCATTGTATTGTTTCCATTACTTGGTGTGATGGATGGCAAGAGTGTTTCATCGACCTATTTCAATCACGTGATCTTTCTTTTTATTGGTGGATTTATTGTTGCCCTCGCTATGCAAAAATGGGATCTCCACAAAAGGATTGCTCTTAAGATCCTGATGGCTATCGGTGTCGGTCCGGGCAGAATCCTCCTCGGATGTATGATAGCCACCGCTTTCCTCTCCATGTGGATCTCCAATACTGCCACAACCATGATGATGATACCTATCCTGATTTCGATCATATCAAAACTTGACGAAACGATAGGGAAGGAGGGTAGTTCAAAGTATTCCATCGGACTTCTGCTGGGCGTAGCTTACAGCGCCTCCATTGGCGGTATTGCCACGCTGGTGGGTACGCCCCCGAATCTCTCCTTTACCAGAATATTTCAGATCAGTTTCCCTGAAGCCCCTGAGATCTCCTTTGCGCAATGGTTCTTTTTCGCCTTTCCCATCAGCATTGTTTTTCTTGCCATAGTCTGGGTTTACCTTTATTACAGGTTCAGACCCGACAAAAGCCTGTGGAAGCACATTGACCAGTCATCCTTCAGGGAGGAATACAGGCAGATGGGGAGAACAACGGTTGAGCAAAAGATCATCCTGACTGACTTTATTCTGCTCGCTTTGTTATGGCTGACGAGATCAGATATTTCTCTTGGAAACATAGTAATCCCGGGCTGGTCAGGAGTTTTTAAAACCCCCGCTTTTATCAATGACGGTACGGTAGCAATCATGATGTCGATACCCCTGTTCTTTATCCCTTCAAGAAGTCAAAAGAGGCAAAAACTGATGGATTGGGAGACAGCCACGAAGCTTCCATGGAACATTGTTTTGTTATTCGGTGGGGGATTTGCATTGGCTACGGGGTTTATCGAATCCGGTTTGTCAGGTTGGTTTGGACTTCAACTGAGTTGGATTGTGGCTATACATCCCATTTTTATTATTGCATTAATCGCTTTCATGATCACTTTCCTTACTGAATTAACCTCAAACACAGCAACAACAGAGATGATGCTTCCAATCCTGGCAGGCCTATCGGTGAGTATAGAAATAAACCCGTTGCTACTCATGATCCCTGCAACCCTGGCAGCATCCATGGCTTTCATGCTTCCTGTGGCAACACCCCCGAATGCTATTATTTTCGGGACCAACAGGCTCCGTATCATCGACATGGCAAAAACAGGCTTCATTCTGAATATGATCGGGGTTATTATTATTACCCTGGCCACCTATTTCTATGGAAGCTTCGCTTGATGGAGCCTTCGGCTGATTGAGGCCTGCGGCCTGATGGAGCCTTCGGCTGATTGAGGCCTGCGGCCTGATGGAGCCTTCGGCTGATGGAGCCTTCGGCCTGATGGAGCCTTCGGCTGATTGAGGCCTGCGGCCTGATGTAAACCTTCGGTTTGATGAAAGCCTTGAGTCTTGTATCTTGAACCTTGAGCTTTGAACCTTACTCTATCGTCCCCTTAAATTTCGACCTGTACTCATCCCACTGCTGCGTGGAAAAAGCATCTTCGGCAAAATAGTGTAGGATCGGTTCGAAGTTTTGTGCAGTTTGATAGCCTGCAACAACTGTTAGTAACTGGCTCTTCTCATTCAGAAACACAAAAGAGGGGTAGGACATTTTTCCCTGGAGAAGCTCAACGGCGAGCTGGTGTGATGAACGTTTCCCTTCGGGGTTGGTGTTGACAAAACTCTTACCGTCAATCACAATGGTATCTTTCTGCTCAGCATCCATTTTCACATTGTAAAAATGTTTGTTCATGTACTCAACAATCACCGGGTCAACAAAGGTGGTAGCATCCATCCGTTTGCACCAGCCGCACCAGTCGGTGTACATGTCTATGAAAATCTTTTTTGGTTGTTTCTTATTCAGTTCATAAGCCTCAACAAACGACATCCATTTGATCTTCTGGACCGGGGTAGCTGGTTGAGCTGCTGCCGGTTGCTGGGCAGCGACTTTTACTGAGAAGCTCAGAATAAACAGAGCCAGGGTTGTAAGATATGTGATTCTAAACATATAACAGTTTTTGCAAAAATATATAGATTTCCTGAGAAAAACGGGTTAGAGAGACCTTTGTTGCGTTAAGAAATGTTAAACAATTGATTAGTAGAACTGATCCCGAGCATAGCGAGGGATCTCATAGGTTATTCCTGCTTTCCCCTGTCGATCTCCCGTTTGATATCCTGTTGCTTCAATGTTTCACGCTTGTCGTAAGCATGTTTTCCTTTTGCCAGTGCGATGGTCAGCTTGGCCAGCCCGTTCTCGTTGATGAAAAGTACGACAGGGATGATGGTAAAACCCCGTTCATTGACCTTAATTTTTAGCTTCTTTAGCTCGCGTTTAGTCAGTAACAGCTTCCGGTCACGCTTCGGTTCATGATTGTAATGGGTCCCGTAAGTATATTCGGCAATATGCATGGCACGGACAAAGAGTTCCTCTCCCGAAAACGAACAATAAGCATCAGCAATGGAAGCCTTCCCGGCACGGATCGACTTGATCTCCGTGCCGGTAAGTTGGATTCCCGCAGTTATCTCCTGCATGAGAAAAAACTCATGCCGGGCCTTTTTGTTCTTTATCGTTATCTCGTTGGCCATTTGGTATTATTTCGTCTTTTTTTCGGGCATCAGGACCACCCGCACATAATGACCTGGTTTAAAGAGATCATTGGCAGCAATTTTCAGATCCTCCACGGTCACAGCGTTTACCCGCTCTTTGAAATTCAAAACACTGGCCGGGTCTGCATACATAAAGTGGATTGACTCTATCTTACTGACCCAGAACTTGTTCTTTTCCAGGTCAGTCTCTCTTGATCGGATCAGAGCCTCCTTTGCCTTGGTCAGGTCTTCCCCGGTGGGCCCCTTCTTCAGGATCTTTTTCATCTCACCGAACACTGCTTTCGTAAGTTTATCTGTTGTCTTCGGAGAGCAACCAAAAATTATCCCCATCATGAATTCCGGCTTCGGGTATTTATCAAGGTTCAGCATGATCTGAGGCGAGTAAACTCCGCTTAACTTTTCCCGGATCACTTCGATCAGCTTGATCTGGAGAATCTCTTTCAACATATTGATATAGAGAATATTTTCTTGATTCCATTCAATCGGTTCCGACATCCCGATACCAACCATGCTCTGTGGGTCTGTACCCTTATAAAATTTTATGTCAGTGATACCGGAAGCAAACTCCGGAGCTTTGTCCTGCCAGCTCTCTTCCCTTCCGGTTGACGGCAAACTGCCAAAATATTTTACAACCATCGGAGTTATGGAGTCGGTATCGAAATTTCCGGCAAGGATAAAGGTGAAATCTGATGCATCGGCAAAACGGTCCGAATAAATAGTAAAGACATCATCGAGTTGAATGCTTTTCAACTGCTCCTCAGAGGGAAATATGATGAGGCGTTTGGTGCCCGGGTAAGCTGTTTTGAACAGGGTATCGTAGAAAGCCATCACCGGGTTTCCTGTCATGAACTTCATCTGGTTTTCCATCTGGGAGATGAATGCATCAAATGCAGTTGTATCTTTCCGTGGGGCCTCAAAATAGAGATACACAAGTTCCATCAGTGTTTCAAGGTCTTTAGGAGTAGTGCTTCCATTGAAGCCCTCTTTGACATCGCTGATATAGGGCGAAATAGAGATAGTCTTACCTTTTAGTTTTTTTTGAAGTTCAATGTTGTCGAATTCACCGGCACCGCTCTGATCGATGATGGAAGCCGCAAAATTGGCAGAAAGGAACTGATCGTCAGGATAAAGAGAGTTGCCACCCGGACTGAAGGCTGAAACAACGATCTCATCATTCTTGAAGGTGGTGGGTTTCAGGATGACCTTTACTCCATTAGAGAGTGTTAATTCCGTGAAGTCAAGTTCGGAGTTATAACTCTTGTTGGTGATGGTTGCTCCTGGCAACTCTGCTGCAACAAGAGGGGCCTCCCTGTAATTATCGACATAGGGTTCCAACTCTTGTGTTCTGGACGATTCAATTACAGCCAGCGTCTCTTCTTCTGTTGGAATCCGCAACCCCTCTTTTTCCGGCCCCATGATCACCATAGCCAGGTTGTTGTCGGTGATCCACTGTTTAGCCAGGTTGTTTACCTCCTCAAGAGTTATCTCAGGCAGGAGTTTAGATACATAGATAAACTCTTTTTGAATCCCGGGAATAGGGTCTTCAGTCAGGTAATTGGAAACATATTCTCCTGCCAATTGGGCTGATTCGGTCTTGTCAAACTCTTTTGCCGCCTTCTCATACTGGCTCAGTATCTCCTCTTTCTGCCGTTCATATTCTGTGGCCGTGAAGCCGAATTGCCTCACCCTGAGGTTCTCAGCCAGAAGCACCGAGAGAGCATTCTCTGTCTGGTTCTCCTTTGGCATGGTGGAAAGGATGTAGGCATCATTGGTTCTGGCAAGGAATTTTCCATAACCGCAATTAGCAAAAACAAAGGGACAATCAGGCTTCTGGGAAAGTTCCGAGAAGCGCTGGTTAAGCATACTTGTAAAAAGTTCACCTGTGATCTTGGTTTTCAGGTCACCCAGGGTTTTGACATCCAGCACCGGATGCTTCCAGAACATCAGGATGATATTCTGCGTTGCTTCCGGATCTGTGGTAA
Organism: uncultured Bacteroidota bacterium; assembly: GCA_937900965.1. Taxonomy (GTDB): domain Bacteria; phylum Bacteroidota; class Bacteroidia; order Bacteroidales; family FEN-979; genus QYOJ01. The sequence goes on from CALCGJ010000159.1 coordinate 55,632, forward strand.
TTGCTATCAACGGTTTCTCATTTCCAGGCAAGTCATAAACAATTCTTTCCCTGGGTTGCTCCGGGTTTTTTAATCCGGAAAAATGAGAAATAATCTGTTGCTCTGCCCAGTCGGGGTCGATGTCTCCAACAACAACAATTGCTTGAAGATCGGGTCTGTACCAATCATTGTAGAAGCTACGCAAGGTCTCATGCTTGAAATTCTCAAGAACTTCAATCTTCCCGATCGGAACCCGGTCTGCATAGTGTGAACCTTTCAGGATCACTGGCAGGAACTTCTTCATCATTCTGTCCTGGGCTCCCAGCCCGAGTCGCCACTCCTCCACAATCACACCCCGCTCTTTGTCAATCTGCTTGCCATCTAATGTTACATTGTGCGCCCAATCTTCCAGGACCTGAAATCCTTTTTCAACCAAACCCGGCTCATCAGTCGGGAGTTGAAGCATGTATACTGTCTCATCAAAACTGGTATATGCATTGATATCAGCTCCAAACTGGACTCCAGTCTTTTGCAGGAAGTTAATGAGCTCATTTTTAGGGAAAGTTTTGGTTCCATTGAAGCACATATGCTCCGTGAAATGAGCTAGTCCCAGCTGGTCATCGTTCTCCAGGATGGATCCTGCATTGACGGCCAATCGTAGTTCTACACGTTTTTCAGGTTTGCTGTTTTGTCGGATGTAATAGACAAGTCCGTTGTCGAGCTGTCCCATTTTTACAGCCGGATCCATCGGCAGAATATAGGAATAATCGATGGAAGAGGTCTGGCAAAAGCCCCATCCTGCCGGTAATATTACCAACAAAGGCAGGAACATTGTATGCAAAAAGCGTTTCATAGTATGATATGTTAAAGTTGGCAATGGAATAATATGCAAGTTTATTAAATTTTTAGCGTAATACCAACCATATAGTTAATCAGGGCCTGGGGGAAGTAACCATTAACATCATATTGTCTCCCGTCGTGATTGTATCGGTAAATCCAGGCATTGGTCTCATAACGCTGACTGAACAGGTTATTGATCATCAGGCTGATGCCGATTTCAGAAAAAGGTTTGAGCCTGAACTGATAACCAAGCACAAGGTTGTTCACAAAGTAGGGGTGAAGCGACCGCTCATCACTGCCGGTATTATCGATATACTGTTTCCCGATGTACCGGGAGTGGAGGGATGCAGTAAGACCTTTTACCGGTTTGTAGGTGAGGATACTCCCAAGGATCAGGTTTGGAGAAAACGAGAGCCTGGAGGTGCCCAGAAAAGTTGCCGTTTGTCCGGTAAAACTCCAGATAGAATCATAATCATCCACATATTCGGTAAAATTTTTGATCTTATTGACACTGAATGTCCCGGTGACATCCCACTGTATTTTTTTCCACAAATTTACCCCGGCCGTGATCTCGATCCCGGCACGGAAACTATGGGGGACATTTACCATGACAGCTTCCCCAACATTGTTAATTTCGCCTGTCAGCACAAGCTGATCCCGGTAATCCATATAGTAGAGATTTATCCCTGCCGTCCAGGAAGAACGCTTGTATGTTGTTCCCAGTTCATAGTCATAGAGTCTTTCAGATGCCGGTATCCGGTTCGGATCGGCATCTTTGTAATTGTTTCGGCTGGGTTCCCGGTTTCCCACTCCGAAAGAGATATATCCATTGAGGTGTTCCGTGAAATCGAAGAAGATACCGGTCTTCGGATTAAAGAAATTAAAAACATGGGATTGGTCGATAGATCGAAGGTCATCCAGTTCCCCTTCCATGCGATAATCCACATACCTGTATTGCAGGTCGGCAAAGAGTGTCAATTTTTTCATCACCTGCCATGTTGCCTTTGCAAATATGTTGATATCGTTCTTCAGCCCGGTATTGAAGTACCAGTTCCGGCTGTTATCCCCGTTCGATGCGTATTGTGCCCAGATGACTTTCCCATAGTGTTTTCCGTAATACTGTGTGATTCCCCCACCAACGATCAGCTTCAATCTGTCCGGAATTGTATAGCCTGTCGAGAAGGTCAACCCGTAATAGCTGTTATCCAGCCACTTGCGATTGACCAGGTTTGTCGTAAGGAGGGTGTCTCCCCCGATAATCACATCCTCCAGCCCGTATTCGGCAAAGGTTTTATCCGTTTTATAGCTCTCATAATATCCCTTTCCGTTGGTCAGGAAGAGGGCTGCATTGATGTTCCACCCCGATCCCAGTTTCTGGGAGAAGATCATCTGGTAATGATCCTGCTGGTAGTTGTCGGTCTGGTTATCGTAATACAGAAGGTGACCTGTACTATCCATGTACTCTCCCGCGGGATTATAGGTCCGGTTGGTGCCAAGCGAATCCATCGGTACCCCTTCCCATGCCTGGTAGGTCCGTTCAAAACCCGAGAAGGTGATCAGTTTAAGAGTGGTTTTCTTACCATAATAACCCCCGCTGACATAAAACGATTTGAGTTTTGAGAAGGCGCGGTCGATATAACCATCAGATGAGATGCAGGAAAGGCGACCGTCGATGGCCAGTCCCGATTTAAGGATCCCTGACCCGAATCTCAGCGTGGCTTTACAGGAGTTGAATGACCCGTAGGATGCCGAAAGCTCTCCGTACGGATCCTGTTGCATCCCGGACGTAAGGATGTTGATACTGGCACCAAAAGCGCCAGCACCGTTGGTTGAAGTCCCTACTCCTCGCTGGATCTGAATATTTTCAGAAGATGAGGCCAGGTCGGGGAGGTCAACAAACCAAACTCCCTGTGATTCGGCATCATTCAGCGGAATACCGTTTATGGTGACGTTGATCCGGGTAAGGTCGCTGCCACGGATATTCAAAGCGGTATACCCGATCCCGTTGCCGGCATCAGATGTAACAATCACCGAAGGAGTAGACTGGATGACATAAGGCAGGTCCCGTCCCAGGTTGGTCTCTTCAATCCTGATGCCACTGAGCGTAGTGTAAGCTGTCGGGTATTTTTCCCCTGCCCGTGTAGCTACAATATTTACCTCTTCGCCCAGGATAGCGCTCTCTTCCATGCGAAAATTGATTGTTGTATCCCTGAGGATCCTGCATGGGAAAGTTATCGGTTTAAAGCCGACATATGAACAGGTCAGCGTATAATTTCCTTTTCTGATGCCTGTGAGCTTGTAGTCTCCGGCACTGTCTGAAGCGGTTGTAAGAAATGTGTTATGGATACGGATATGTGCTCCCGGCAAAGGTTCCCCATCGTGTTTTACCGTCACATTCCCACGTATGACAACCTGTGCCTGAGCAGGTATAATCATGAGTATTGATCCCAGGAAAAAAAGAAATTTTTTCATCATTGATTCAGCTTAATAAATAGGTATATGAACGATAAATCGATCAATTGAGGAGTAAGGTGATTTTTGAAACGGTCTCCCTCCGCCGGCATTACCCGGATCAGGTTCAAAGAGTATGATCTCAGCCCTTGTGTTAAGGCACCCCTAATTGATAGTGGGACAAAGATACGAAGAAATTGTGCAACATTGCCATCATTGCCATCATTGAACACCATTGTCATACTATTTATTTTGTCCGGCATCCGGCATCCGGTATCCGGGATCCGGGAAATAATTATCTTTGTCTCAAGTTTTACGCGCTTGAAGCTGATCATCATAAACGGACCGAATCTGAACCTGCTTGGACAGCGGGAACCGTCTGTATATGGGAGCGAAAGTTTTAAGGTGTACCTTAAGAAGCTCAGAAAAGAATATCCTCTCGTGACAATTGAATATTTTCAGTCGAATGTTGAGGGAGAGATCATCAATGCGCTGCAAAAGGTGGGTTTCCTGTATGACGGCATCATCCTCAATGCGGGTGGGTATACCCACACATCAGTTGCTATTGGTGATGCCGTTAAATCGATCCGGACTCCTGTGATCGAAGTACATATCTCAAATGTTTTTACCCGGGAATCCTATCGTCATATCTCTATGCTCTCACCTTGCGTGAAAGGGATCATCACCGGTTTCGGGCTGGATTCCTACCGGCTGGCGGTGGAGAGCTTCCTGGGGACTGGATCCTAGATCCTCGATCCTGGATCCTGGGAACTGCCAACTGCCAACTGTAGACTGTAGACTGGGTCAGGAGGGGAAGAATTTTTTTGGGTCCAGTTGTGAGAAGCGTTTTTTTCCCCGGAGGTAGTATTCCACTACAACATTTCGTTTAAACAGCATTCTCATACTACCGTGTTTCAGTTGTTTCCGTTTTTTATAAAGAGATGGGAGGGCGAGGTAAAAACTTACATGGGCATGTCCAACCGCCCAGAAATCTTTAAACCCTCCCTGGATCAGGAATTTGAACGCCGCAACACCATCCAGAACCAGGCGTGCCGCGAAGATGCCAAAGAGTAGATTTGAGGGAAGATTCTTATACAGAAGCATGAAGTTATTCCTGAAGTTCAGGTAGGTTTTCCGCCAGGATGCCTTGGGCAGTGTACCTCCGCCTATATGATAAACCACTGAATCCGGACAATACATCACGCGGTAGCCATAGTTGTGTAATCTCCAGCAAAAATCTATCTCCTCCATGTGTGCGAAGAAATCATCATCAAAGCCTCCAAGTTGATGAAACAGTTCACTTCGAACAAAAAGGCATGCGCCTGATGCCCATGAGATCTCAACCTGGTCGTCATACTGACCTGTATCTTTTTCAATGGTAAGGAACATCCTTCCACGGCAGAAGGGGTAGCCGTATTTGTCGATGAAACCTCCTGCAGCGCCGGCGTATTCAAATTCCTCCCTGTTATGGAAAGAACGGATTTTGGGTTGACACGCGCCGATGTTGGAATCGCTCTCCATCAGGTCAATAACGGGGGAGATCCAGTCGGGGGTAACTTCAATGTCGGAATTCAGGATGATAAAATAATCGGCGTCAACCTGTTGCAAAGCCAGGTTATATCCCCGGGCAAACCCCTCATTCTTTGGATTCCGGATGATCCTGATCTGCGGGAAGCGCTGCTGAACAAATTCGACCGAATCATCTGTTGAAGCATTATCAGCCAGGATAATCTCCGCTTCGGAAGCCGAGCAGTCGATCAATATGGGAAGAAACTTTTCAAGAAACTTTTTCCCGTTCCAATTGAGAATGACGACAGCAATCTGTGGCATTTATGAATAAATCGATTTTCGAATGACGAATTTTATCCGGTATCCGGCATCTGGTATCCGGCATCAGGATTCTCCGACAAAGATACCGTTTTCTGGATTTAATTCTTATTCGCAGATCAGAATTACCCCTCCCAGCCTCCCCTTGAAGGGGAGGAGTAAGTCCCCTTGCGATCCCGAGTACTCGGGAGAAGCAAACGGGGATTTAGGGGTTAATTCGGAAGCGTCCAGTAATCATTCTGCATATCTCCCCATGAGTTGATCACCTGGGTATCGGTGATGTCGATGGTTTGATACATCCGGCTACGGAGGTCAACCTGCCACCTGGCATTGTGTATCTCCCCGATGGCATCGGAATGAAGAAGGAAGAAGTCGCTGGTAACCATATCGGGAGAGTAGAAGACAAATTTCCTGTTGCTCTGGTTGGTCAGCGTATAGTATTGCCAGATCTCGTACGGGTAGTTGCTGGGTTCGTTGTATCGTTCGGCCCGTACATTGGGGGCTCCGTATTGCAGGAACACCCGGCCCCTGTCTGTCTGGTATCCTCTCTTTACCGGGGTCCCGAAATTATGCTCAACCACTTCAATAAGATATTTATAGGCCATCCAGTCCTTTTCAGGATCATTCGCGTTCCGGCGTTGCCAGAAACCCAGGAAATATTGTTGGAGGACAGAGAGGGAGGCCGTTTTTAGATTTCCTTTCAGAAAGTTCTTCTCAAGTGCTGAAGAGATCGAATATGTGGAGCTCACATACTCCCGCAGAGTGTCGATGTTGGTGTACTTCTCCACAAAGGAGTTGACGGGATTGCCAACTGCAAGATCATCGATAGTAAGCCTGGCGTAGGGATTACTCCGTTGGAAAAAGAGCTTCCTGGATGCTATTACCTGGTTTTGCTGATCCCTTGTTTCAACAACAAGGTTGTAATTACCTGTTGGAAGATTGATGATATTCAGTTCAGCCAGAACGGCTGTAACCTCTTTGGCAGTCTCTTTCTTCGCCTTTTCGAGGCCCTTCACCCGTTGTCCGTTCTCAAGAGTCTCCACATAATAATTGAGCAGGTATTTCTCCCCTTGACCCACTTGGTTTCCCATGTTGTACAGTTCGCAATAGAAGATAAATTTACTGTTGTTCTGTGGGTAGTAACTGTAAACATATGGAACCAGGTCGTATCCCGACTTGTTGATCTCGGTCAAATTTTCACTGCGGCTATAGCTCTTCACCAGTTCAATTCCTGAAATGGCTGGTTTGTCTTTCGTGTAATTGATGGTAATAGTTTGAGCATAAGGGGTAATCTCTGCCTTTTTATTCTGGTCAGAAAGCTGAACCTCAAACTCATACGTTCCATTTGGGAGAAGGAACCGCTGCTGGTCAATAAAATGGAAGTCGAGATTACTTGTATCTGCA
>CALCGJ010000160.1 GCA_937900965.1 uncultured Bacteroidota bacterium
GGACGAGGGACGAAGGACGAGGGACGAAGGACGAAGGACGAGGGACGAAGGACGAGGGACGAAGGATGATAATGAATGTGGGGGTGACCAGTTTGGTTGCCCTTTTTTTTATTCTAAAAAATTGTAGTAGCTTTACCTCCCTTTCTCATGAAACCAATCCTTAATATTCACAAAAGAAACTAAAAAATGAAGAAATCTTTTTTCGCGATCCTGGCAATGGCATTATTTGTATTGCTTGGATGTCAATCTCAAAAAGACGACCTGAACATCGTCTATGAAAAGTACACACTACCCAACGGCCTCGATGTGATTCTGCATGTCGACCGGTCTGACCCAATAGTAGCTCTCGCTATCCAGTTCCATGTAGGCTCCAACCGTGAAGTTGAAGGCCGTACAGGATTTGCTCATTTGTTTGAACACATGATGTTCCAGAAATCAGAGAATGTAGGCGAGGACCAGTTCTTCAAAATCATCCAGGATGCCGGAGGTACACTGAACGGTGGAACCGGGAATGATGCCACCACATATTATGAAATTGTGCCAAAAAATGCACTTGAGAAGATCCTTTGGCTGGAATCCGATCGAATGGGATACATGATTAACACCGTCACCCAAAATGCTTTCGCTATACAACAAAATGTGGTGCAGAATGAGAAGAGGCAGGGCGTCGACAACCAGCCTTATGGATTCACAAGCTGGGTGATTGCCACCAATCTTTATCCCAAAGGACATCCATACAGCTGGACTGTTATTGGCGAAATGGAAGATCTCACAAATGCTTCCGTGGAAGATGTAAAAGAGTTTCACCGGAAATGGTATGTGCCTAACAATGCTACATTGGTCCTGGCAGGAGATTTTGATGTAGATGAAGCCAGGAAGCTGATTGAAAAGTATTTTGGCGAGATCCCCCGGGGTGGAGATATTACGGATCCAGATCCCATGCCTGTCACGCTCGATGAAACCATAAAACTATATCATGAAGATAATTTCGCCAAAGCCCCGCAATTCAGGATGATCTGGCCGACTGTTGAAGATTACAATGAAGATGCCTATGCGCTGAGCTATCTTGGTGAATTGCTCTCACAGGGAAAAAAAGCTCCTTTATACAAAGTCCTGGAGAAAGAGAAGAAGCTCTCTTCGAGTCAGTATGCTTACAACAGCGCCCAGGAGATTGCAGGATCGTTCAATATCGTGGTCACGGCTAACGACGGAGTTAGCCTGAAAGATGTAGAGCAGGGTATTAATGATGCATTTGTCATGTTTGAGGATGAGGGCTTCACGGAAGCGGATGTTGAGCGGATCAAAGCCGGACTGGAAACCGGTTTTTACAACGGGATCAGCAGTATCCTGGGGAAGGCATTTCAACTGGCATATTACAATGAGCAAACAAATGATCCATCCTACTACAAGGTAGATCTTGAACGAACCAAAGCTGTTACAAAAGAGGATATCCTCAGGGTCTACAACAAATATATCAAGGATAAGCCATTTCTGGCGACCAGTTTTGTTCCCAAAGGTCAGCTTGAACTGGTTGCTGAAGAGTCGGTAAAGGCGGGAGTAGTCGAAGAGAGCATTGCCGAAGCTACCCAGGTAGAGATTGTTGATACCGAAGAAGAGGAGATTGTGAAAACCCCAACTACCCTGGACCGTTCGGTAATGCCCACTGACGGACCGGATCCGTTGCTCAACCTGCCAACTGTTTGGGAGGATGCTCTGGCTAATGAGATCAAGGTGTACGGGATTGAGCATCACGAGCTGCCACTGATTCAGTTCAGCCTTACACTGAAGGGAGGCCATTACCTGGATCAGCTCGACAAATCCGGGGTGGCTTACCTGGTTTCAGAGTTGATGATGGAGGGGACGAAAAACAAAACACCGCAGGAGCTGGAAGAGGTTATTGAAATGCTTGGAGCGAATATTTATATGAGGGCTTCAAATAATTCAATCTCAATCAGCGCTAACGCACTTGTGAGGAATTACGACGCGGTGTTGGCTCTTGTTCAGGAGATCCTGCTGGAACCCCGTTGGGATGAGGAGGAGTTTGCCATGGCCAAGACCAGGTTGTTGAACTCCCTGAAACGCCAGAAAGCCAGTCCGAATGCGCTGGTCAGCGAAGCCTTTAATAAACTTGTTTACGGAGAAGATCATATTTTTTCTGTTGACAGCCGGGGAACTCTGGAGACCATCGAGGCAATCACGATCGACGACCTGAAAGCATACTATGACGCAAATTTTTCTCCTTCAGTTACCTCCTTTCTGATTGCCGGAGATATTGCTCACGACCGGGTATTGGAATCCCTCCAGGATCTGGCTGCACAATGGCCTGCTAAAGAGGTGCGTTTTCCTGCCTTTTCGATGCCTGAGGAGCTGCCTGCTTCAAAAATATATTTTGTTGATGTTCCGGGAGCCAAACAGTCGGTCATAAACATCGGATATCTGGCCCTGGCCCGTACAGAACCTGACTTCTATCCTGCTACAGTTATGAATTACAAACTGGGTGGGTCGTTTGCAGGAAATGTCAATATGGTCCTCCGCGAGGAGAAGGGATATACATACGGAGCCCGTACCGGCTTCCGTGGCTCAGAGATTCCTGGTCCGTTTATTGCATCAGCCAGCGTTCGTTCATCAGCTACTGAAGAGTCGGTTAAGATATTCAAGGATCTGATGGAGCAGTACCGTAACGGCATCACGGAAGAGGAGTTGGTGTTCACCAAAAACGCACTGATCAAAAGCAATGCCAGGGAGTTTGAGACCCTTCGCGCCCTGATCAGCATGCTGAGCAATATAGCCGAATACAATCTTCCGTTCGACTATGTAAAGAACGAAGAGACCACTGTTAAAGAGATGACACTCGGGCGCCATAAGGAACTTGCCGACAAGTACATTGTTCCCGAGAGGATGTACTACGTTATTGGTGGTGATGCCAAAACGCAGCTGAAGTCACTGGCGAAGATTGGATTTGGGAAGGTTGAGGTGATTAAGTAAGAGGTTGCTTTACCCCAACTGCCCCCGCATCTGATCCAGGGCCGACTCAGTGCCCAGGGCTATTACGGTATCACCCAAACGTAGCTGGGTATCACCGTGCGGGACATAGATGTTGTTTTTTCGTTTGACAAGCATCAGGGATGCATCGTTATGAAATGGGATCTCTTTCACCTGAAGCCCATCACAGGAGGGATTGCGTAGCTCTATCTCCTCCACACTGAAACTTTCAAAAGTCTCAACCATGGTATGGTATGTGGTTGGACGGAGAATCAGGTTTTCGATGGTGGTGACCACGGTTCTCAACAGGTCAATTGTTTCAACCCCCATCCTGTTATAGATCTGTTCAAGAGTTCGGGAGGGCGCTACGGCAATAATCCGGTTGTGGCGGTAGCGATTCCTTAGCAATTCACAAATCCGGATATTCTCGGTATCAGAATCGGTGAGCACGACGACATAATTCGCCGGGAGAAGATCCAGTTTATCGTAAATTTCCGGATCATTTCCATCTGCGTGAACTGCGTGAAGCCCTTTCTCTACAATCTCATGATGCCGCTCCCTGCTTTTCTCGATGATTATTGTCTCCCGGCTATGCATTTTAAATCGCCTGGCCATAAGAACAGCCGAGCTGCTGCCTCCTACGATGATGAGCTTATCAGCCGGTAATAAGGGCTTTGGGCTGATCTGGTTGTAGAGAATAGGGGAGAGGATACAGGTGATGATGGCCATCAGGATGACTGCAGCATTGATCTCGGGCGAGATCAACCCCATTTGGAGTCCGATAGCCGAGGCTGCGATGATCAGGCTGAGACGGGAAGAGATCAGGAACCCTCCGGCTATGGCACGCTTGAATCCAAAAAGCCGGGTCCATATGAGCGAAGGGATCACCTTCACCAGGTACAGTGAGATTAGGAATAGAGCTAAAAATAGAAATAACGACCTCTCCAGACCAGCGAGTACAGTTGGGTCAAAACGGATACCAACCATGACAAAGAAAACCGGGATGAAAAAGCCATACCCCATCCCGTCGAGTTTCAGCAATAGGAGTGATCTTGCTTTATGTGTATAAACCGAGAGCAATAGCCCTCCCAGGAAAGCTCCCAGGAGCATCACCTCCCGGCCAATGAACTGTGCAAGTACGATGAAGATGAGAAGCATCAGCATCGTTCCTCTGACCGTGATCTGGGAAGCGGCTTCTGATAGCTGAAAGATCAGCTTTTTTATTGCCGGGACCCGCTTCAGCAGGATGCCGGTAGAGTAGAATATGAAAAAAATAATGAATATCCCAAGGATCAGAAGAATCTCAGGTTGAAAACCATTCTTCAGGATGAAAGCGGTAAAAGAGAACAGGATGATGCTCAGGATATCTGCCACTACGGATGCCAGGATGATCATCTGTCCAAAACGGCTGGTGATCTCGCCCCGCTCTTTTAGCACAGGAATGATGATCCCAACGGAAGTGGTGATCATGATCAGTGCAAAATAGAAGGTATTTTCCATCGGGATGTACTGACTCAGGATCTGGGCGCTGCCGTAAGAGAGAACGACCGTAATTATGAAAATCGAGAAACCCACAAGGAATGGATTTCGGAGATACCTGGCCATGGTTAAACGCCTTCGTGGCAATGATGCAATGATCTGATCCACATCGATCTCCAGTCCGCTCAGAAACATAAGGAACATGAATCCGGTGAAGGCCAGGAAATCCAGAACAGTGTTGCTGTCAGGAGAAAGGTATGGGAACAGGAACGTGCCGATCAGAAAACCGATGACGATCTCCATGATCACGGTAGGGATCCTCCGCATGCGTAACAACGACATCATCAGCGGCGTAAGCCACGCCACAGCTACCACCACCAGCAATGGCAGGTAGTCGAAATGGCTGAAAATCGCAAGTTTGACCATTATATCCAATTTAGCTCACCCCCAAACCCCTTTCTTGCCCCTAAATCCCCTTTAGGGGATTTAGGGGTAAATCTAATAAATCTCCACCACGCTCCCCTCTTTTGCTTTCGCGTAGCCCCGGAACATGGCATTCG
>CALCGJ010000161.1 GCA_937900965.1 uncultured Bacteroidota bacterium
TGGGAGGATCGCAAGGTCTTTGCCCAGAGCCTTGAGATGTCGAAAGGGAAGCCGCCATACATCTTCTATGAAGGACCGCCATCGGCAAACGGCATCCCGGGTATTCACCACGTGATGGCAAGGGCGATCAAAGATATTTTTTGCCGGTATAAAACCATGAAGGGCTTTTATGTAGACCGGAAAGCCGGGTGGGATACCCACGGACTTCCGGTCGAGATCGGAGTGGAAAAAAAACTGGGAATCACCAAAGAGGATATCGGGAAAACAATTTCAATTGAGGCGTATAATAAAGAGTGCCGTACTGAGGTGATGAGATACAAAGACCTGTGGGACGACCTCACAGTGAAGATGGGGTACTGGCTCGACATGGATCATCCCTACATCACCTTCGAAAACAAATACATTGAAACTGTCTGGCACCTTCTCAGTGAGCTCTACAAGAAAGGCCTCCTGTACAAGGGATATACCATTCAGCCTTACTCTCCTGCAGCCGGCACCGGCCTCAGCACGCATGAGCTGAATCAGCCGGGTGCGTACAAGATGGTGAAAGACAACACGGTAGTTGCACAGTTTCGGGTCATCCAGAATGAATCTTCGGAGTTCCTGTTCAAAGAGCCGTTCGGAAACCTGTATATCCTTGCCTGGACAACCACTCCCTGGACACTTCCTTCCAACACCGGACTTGCGGTTGGAAAGAACATCACCTATGTGATGGTCCGGACCTTTAACCCCTACACTTACCTGCAACAGACTGTCATCCTGGCAAAGGATCTGCTGCACCACTTCTTCAAGGAAAAAGATGCCGAAATGGATCTTCTTGATTACAAAGAGGGGCAGAAACACATTCCCTGGCAAGCAGTGAAAGAGATCAAGGGAAAAGAGCTGGAAGGGATACGGTTTGAGCAACTGCTTCCCTATGTCCAACCTGCGGAAAGTGATCCATTCAGGGTGGTGCTGGGTGATTTCGTCACAACCGAAGAGGGCACCGGTATCGTACATATCGCCCCGAGTTTTGGTGCCGACGACTTCCGGGTAGGAAAGCAATATGGATTGGGTTCACTTACCATGGTAGACAAACAGGGACGGTTTGTTGAGGAGATGGGTGAGTTTGCCGGAAAATTTGTAAAATCGGAATACGATCCCAATTTCAATCCCGAAACCGACCTGTCTGTTGATATTGAAATCATCATCAAGCTGAAGAAGGAGAACAAAGCCTTCAAGACCGAAAAATACGAACACTCTTATCCCCACTGCTGGCGTACCGACAAACCCATCCTCTACTATCCGCTCGACTCGTGGTTTATCCGATCCACTGCATATCGCGACCAGATGATCGCCCACAACAACACCATCAACTGGAAACCTGAATCAACGGGCTCCGGCAGGTTTGGGAACTGGCTCGAGAACCTGGTCGACTGGAACCTCTCGCGTTCCCGTTTCTGGGGGACCCCGTTGCCAATCTGGAGAACTGAAGATGGAGACCAGGAGCGCTGTATCGGTTCTGTTTCAGAGCTGAAGACAGAGGTGGAGAAAGCCGTGGAAGCCGGTTTCATGAAAACCGACCCGCTGGAAAATTTCATTCCTGGAGACATGTCGGAAACGAATTACCACTCGTTCGACTTGCACAGGCCGTTTGTTGACGACATTGTTTTGGTAAGTCCCGACGGCAGGCCGATGTACCGTGAAACAGACCTGATTGATGTGTGGTTCGATTCCGGCGCCATGCCATACGCTCAGTATCACTATCCGTTTGAGCCTTCGAAGCCGTTGAAGAGTTACTTTCCGGCCGATTTCATCGCTGAAGGTGTTGATCAGACCCGCGGATGGTTTTATACCCTCCATGCCATTGCATCGCTGCTGTTTGATTCGGAGGCGTTCAAAAACTGTGTTTCGAACGGACTGGTTCTCGACAAAAGTGGCAATAAGATGTCGAAACGGTTAGGCAACGCAGTTGACCCTTTTAAGGTCATCGAAAATTATGGCGCCGATGCCACCCGATGGTATATGATCACCAACTCCCAGCCCTGGGACAACCTGAAGTTTGACATGGAGGGCGTTGCGGAGGTTCAAAGGAAATTTTTCGGAACCCTTTACAACACATATGCCTTTTTTGCCCTGTATGCCAGGATCGACAAATTTACATACCGGGAAGCTGAAATCCCGCTGGAGGAGAGACCGGAAATTGACCGGTGGATACTTTCAGAGCTCAACACGCTAATCCGTTTCGTGGATGACTCGTACAACGATTATGAACCTACCCGTGCCGGCCGGGCTATCTCCGAGTTCGTTAATGAACACCTCAGTAACTGGTATGTGCGGTTATCGCGCCGTCGTTTTTGGAAAGGAGAATACACCCCTGAAAAGATCTCGGCTTACCAGACCCTTTATAAGTGTCTGGAGGTAATTGCACAGCTTATCTCACCGATTGCACCCTTCTTTGCCGAACGACTCTTCGTTGACCTCAACTCGGTGACTCAGCGCTATGCTGTTGATTCGGTCCATCTGACCAACTTCCCGGAAGCCGATGTTTCGATGATTGACAAGGCGCTTGAAGAACGAATGGAGCTGGCCCAGAAGATCTCTTCGATGGTTCTCTCCATCCGCAAGAAGATCAACATCCGGGTACGCCAGCCCCTCAACCGGATCCTGTTGCCTGTCCAGGAGAAGTCGGTGCAGAAGCAGATCAACTCTGTGAAAGAACTCATCCTCTCCGAAGTCAATGTGAAAGAACTTGAGTATATCTTAGATACCGCAGGCATCCTGGTGAAGAGGATCAAACCGGACTTCAAGAAACTCGGGCCCCGGTATGGTAAACTGATGAAATCGCTGGCTGGGAAGATTGCCACGCTTGATCAGGATGATATAAACCGCCTGGAAGCCGACGGAGAGCTGAAATTTCCGGTAGAGGGAGAAGAGGTGGTTATCACACGCGACGATGTGGAGATTATCTCCGAAGATATTCCGGGGTGGCAGGTGGCCAACCTGGGGAACCTCACCGTGGCTCTGGATGTAACCATCACACCGGAGCTGTGGCGGGAAGGGATTGCACGGGAGCTGATCAACCGTATTCAGAACCTCAGGAAAGAAAAGGGATTCGATGTGACCGATTACATTGAAGTGATTCTTCAGGATCATCCGGAGATTACAGAGGCTATCAATCAAAATATTACCTATATTTGCACCGAGATTTTGGCCCGTGAATTCAACGTTGTCAATCGGATCGAGGCAGACAATAAGGACTCCATTGAGTTGACGGATACAATCTCCTCATGGATCTCAATCAGGAAAGTGGAACAAAA
>CALCGJ010000162.1 GCA_937900965.1 uncultured Bacteroidota bacterium
TCCCTCCCTCACCATTTCACCATTTCACTATTTCACCATTTCACCATTTCACCATTTCACCATTTCACCATTTCACCATCTCACCATTTCACCATTTCACCATTTCACCAGCGGCAGGCAAAATTACTGTTTTCCTCTCATTTTCCTTATTTTTGCCAGTTAAAACCAGGTACAACCCATGAATCAACTATACCTCCCTACCCAATATCATCTGGCATCACTTGTTACAGGAGACTCCTTTAAGGATGAGGGCTGGATCCTTGAGGCATCCGGCGAAGAAAAGCCTTCCCTGCTTTCAAGTGTATATGACAAAGTACAGCTTGAAGTGAAGGATGACCGATATGGCATCTATAAATTTGGGGATTGGCTTCCGATTCATCGGATCCTGGAAGGCTCGTCTGCTCCTGTTACTTATCAGAGTAAGAAACTGGGAGCTAGACTGGGATTGAAGAACCTTTATATCACCTTCAGCGGGTACTGGCCCGAGCGGGGAGCTCTGATGCGGACCTGTTCTTTCAAAGAGACCGAGGCCTATTCGGTATGTGCCCGGCTCAGACCGGAACAGGATCAAACACTGGTGGTTGCTTCTGCAGGCAACACAGCCAGGGCGTTTGCCCGGGTTTGCTCCGATAACCATATCCCGCTGTTGCTGTCGGTTCCTTCTGATACACTTTCTGCTTTATGGTTTGACTCTCCACTGGATGATTGTGTTACACTTATTTCACCTCCACCCGGATGTGATTACTACGATGCCATACACCTCTCCACCCTGGTTTGTCAGATTGATGGATTTATCCCGGAAGGGGGGGCAAAAAATATTGCCAGAAGGGATGGAATGGCCACAACGGTACTCTCTGCCGCCACCGCTATCGGCAGGATTCCTGACCTCTATTTTCAGGCCATTGGCAGTGGCACAGGGGCAATAGCCGCTTGGGAAGCCAACCGCCGACTCATTGCTGACGGTCGTTTTGGGTCCCACAAAATGAAGCTGTACCTCTCTCAAAATTACCCTTTTCATCCGATAGTTGACGCCTGGAAGGCTCGCTCACGGGATCTTTTCCCACAGGATGACCAACAGGCACGCGAACAGGTGATGGAGATTGATGCCAAAGTTCTCTCAAACCGGAAACCACCATACGGCATCACCGGAGGTCTGTTTGATGCCATGGTAGATACGGATGGGGAGATGGTATTTATGACGAATAAGGAGGCAGCTGAGGCAGCCCGGCTTTTTGAAGAAGAGGAGGGTATCGACATACACCCTGCTGCGGCTGTTGCCACTGCATCACTGATTCAGGCTGTTCAAAATAAAATTGTGTCGCCCGATGCCGTGGTTATGCTAAACATCACCGGAGGGGGAGAGAAACGGTTGAAACGGGAAAAAGGAGAACTGACATACCTGAAACCTTCATTGGTTATCAGTCCTGACGTGACAATCAGGGAATTGGAAGAGAAACTTCATTTTATTCCTTCCACCCGGGTTTTCGGAACCACCTGAATAAGAGATAAGGAAGCATCAGGCTGATGGTTCCGAAAATCATTATCATCAGGTAACTCATATCAGAGAACATAGTGATTTCATCGGGCTTGTGTAGTGCCATGAAGCCTGCAAAGGCGGTTGCCATAAAACCAATTCCTGCTATAACCCACAGTCCCCATTTACCTCCCCATATTTTAAATGGTCTGGGTGTATCGGGCTGAGTATACCTGAGCTTGATCACTGCCGCAAATACCGGGAGGTAATATAAGGTCAGCAACGTGGTAGTAAATGAGGTCAATATCCAATAGGCTGTATTGATATTTGGAATGAGCACCATTCCCAGAATGAGCAGTGTGGAAAATACTCCCTGGATCAGCAGGGGCCCGACCGGAGATTTGTGTTTGTTTTGTTTCCTGAAAAAAGGAGGAAGAAATCCTGCCCGCGAAATGGGAGCCATGCTTGTCAGAGGGCCCATCATCCAGGTACTCATCAGTGCGATTCCTCCGAAAACCAGCATCACAGCCATGATAGGTGTTGCCCATTGCATGCCCAGAGAAATAAAGATGGTATCCATCACCTGGATCACTCCGCTTGTCAGGCTTATCTTGTCAGCAGGGATGACGAGTGCGATGGGTAATGTTCCCAGGACGCTTAGCGTGAAAATAATCAGTGTGGCAATAAGCATCGCTCTGGGATATTTTTTCTGCGGATTGTCAACATGGCTGGCATAGTATCCCGACATTTCCACACCGGTAAACATCAAAAGGATAGAAGAGGCATAAACCAAAACGCCCATGTTAAATTTTTGGGGAATGATTTCCTGAAACTCGAATGGTGGGAGCTGAGTGGGCTTTCCCATCACCAGCCAGGTGATGCCCAATGCAATAAGGACCACCGAAGGTATTATGGACCCGAGGATGGTTCCTATCGAACTAAACCGTGCAACAAGGTTGGGCCCCAGGAAATTCAGCAGTGTAAGCCCCCACCAGATACCCAGCATCACTGACCCCACGAAGATATGATTGTTAGCTATATCCGGATTGAAAATATAGGCAATTGTAACAGCCATAAATGAGAGTACGGTAGGATACCAGGGGATGTTCTCAATAAACACTGCCCATATTGACATGAAACCAGTCTTGATGCCAAATGCCTCTTTTACCCAGGCATAAACACCTCCCTCCTGCGGCCATGCTGAAGCAAGTTCAGCTGCAACCAGGGCAAGCGGTAGAAGGAAGAAAAAGGAGCCAATAAAAAACCAGAGGATCATTGACCAGCCCTCTTCAGCCATGCCAGGGTAATTCCTGACGGACAAAACTGCGGCAACGCTAATCATCGAGAGGGTAAACATGCCCAATGACTTCTTTTGTTTATTCATCCTGAAATTGTGTTATTTTACCTTTTGAATAAGAATGCCCAGTTTTCAAATATAATATATAATTTCGCTATCAAATAGAAATATCTGTATGAGAACCAAGCGGGAAAACCTGCACGTCAATCTGAACCTGAATGTCAGAGGTCTCAAAACATCTGCCACTCTTGCAATAAATGAAAAGTGCCGGGTCTTACAAAAAAATGGAACAGATGTCGTTAAATTCGGCCTCGGACAATCCCCTTTTCCTGTTCCTGAGATTGTTGTGGAAGCATTGCGCCGGAATGCGCATCAGAAGGATTACCTGCCTGTTAAAGGGTTGCCTCAACTAAGGGAAGCTGTCGCCGCATACAATTTCAGGACACAGAAACTCAAAACGGACCCTGCTTATGTAATGATCGGTCCGGGCTCCAAAGAGCTCATATTCCTATTGCAACTGGTATACTACGGAGACCTTATCATTCCTACTCCAAGCTGGGTTTCCTACTCGCCACAAGCCCATATCATCGGACGACATGTCAGATGGGTGCCTACCCGGGAAGAAAACAACTGGCGACTCAGCTACGAGGATCTGGAGAAGATTTGCAGGGAGGATCCTGAACGTCCCCGTATCGTGATCCTGAACTATCCTTCCAACCCAACCGGTTATACCTATCCTATCGAACGGTTGAAGCTTCTGGCAAAAGTAGCGCGCAAGTACAAAGTGATTCTGGTTTCAGATGAGATCTACGGAGGTATTCACCACCAGGGGCAACATGTTTCCATCGCCAGGTTCTATCCTGAAGGAACGATCGTCAGCAGCGGATTGAGTAAATGGTGTGGCGCCGGCGGTTGGCGTTTGGGGACCTTCTCGTTTCCCTCAAACCTGGCATGGCTTCAGGATGCCATATCAGTTGTTGCCAGCGAAACGTTCACCTCCACTTCAGCTCCTATCCAGCATGCAGCGGTAACGGCATTCGAGAGCCATCCCGAGATCGACATGTATCTTCATCACTCCCGTCGGATACTTAAATCGATCGCCCATTTTATGACAGACAGATTCCATGAGATGGGCCTTGATATCCAGCTCCCGCAAGGAGGGTTTTATATGTTTCCCAATTTCGCTCCGTTTCAGCAGAGGCTGGCCAGCCATGGGATCATGAATTCGTTGGAGCTGGCTACCCGGCTTCTTGACGAAACAGGTGTTGCAGTCATGCCCGGCAGTGATTTTGCACGTAACGGAGATGAACTGACTGCCAGGATGGCATATGTTGATTTCGATGGACAGCTTGCTCTCCTGGCTGCCTCAAATATCTTCCCGGAGAACAGCTTGCACGACTCTTTCGTCAGGGAGTATTGTCCGAAGATCGTGAATGGATTCGAACGATTGGGCAACTGGCTGACAGACCTCTGATCAGGGATTTGTACTAAGTACGTGCCGGATATTGTTTCGTGACAGGGATGGTTTCAAATCAAAATATTTGTATTTTTGCGCTCCCGAAACCATGCATCTGTGCGCCTTGTTTCGGGAAGCCGGGATGTAGCGCAGTTGGCTAGCGCACCACGTTCGGGACGTGGGGGTCGGAAGTTCGAGTCTTCTCATCCCGACTGTACGGGCGACCCGACGGGTCGCCCATACCATTCGCCTCTTTAGCTCAGTTGGTAGAGCAGCTGATTCGTAATTAGCAGGTCGGCGGTTCGAGTCCGCTGAGAGGCTCAATAACCTGATCCCAGTGCAGGTTTGTTCCATATTTGTTCCATGTTTGTTCCAGATTTCTTTTGGAATCCGTTAATTCCAGACATGTCAGACAAACTTTACAACACCACAATCACCTCCTGCCTTGGACCCTGGAAGATCAACCGGCACCGGTTCCTGATAGGCGCGTAACTGCAGAGGAGTTGATTTCGCTATCTGGATTCACTTTGTTTCGCGAGTCGAATAAGGTTGGTTCAAATCCAAACTGGGACCAATTGGAACATATCCACAAAGGGAAACTTTCCCGACACTCAGCTCGAAAATCCGCTGCAGTCATATTACGGAGAACATCTTAAACGCCTGGCCGAAGTCAAGCAGAACTACGATCCGGAAAACTTCTTCAATTTTACGCAAAGCATTAAAGGCTAGAAGTTCCCCAGAAATATTTTTTATTCAATGGATATCGATGTAGTATAGTTACACCGATAAAATTATTTTCACAATATTGTTTATTTAGACTAATTCTTTGCTATATTTGTAAAATATTTCATTGCATTAACATGAGAAAACCAAAAAACCAAATCATGAAAACAATACAATCATTTTTTATCATGCTGATTACAGCTGGTGTATTAGCTGTTTCCTGTACCAAATCAGAAGACCCGGCCCCTGCGCCAACACCCAAATACCCGCAACTTATGGGGACATGGATGGGCTTAACCTCTCAGAATGATACGGTACTGTTTGTTGTAAACAACACCGGCGCTACACTTAACCTGAAAAGGTATAAATATGGGATACTGTACCAAACCACAGGCATTTATGACAAAGTGGATGCTGATTTTGACAATCAAACAATACCCTTTGCAACTGACAACATGTTTGCATACAATAATGGGC
>CALCGJ010000163.1 GCA_937900965.1 uncultured Bacteroidota bacterium
GCACCACTGCACCACTGCATCTAACCCTAAAACCTCATCTCTATGGGAGGAATTTTTGGAACTATCTCTTCGGCTGATTGCGTTAGCGATCTCTATTATGGGACGGATTATAATTCACATCTTGGCACGCGTCGGGGTGGAATGGCCGTTTTCAATGGCAACGGTTTTACCAAAGCGATACATAATATTGAAAATTCCTATTTCAGGACCAAGTTTGAACCAGACCTGCCAGGCTTCAAGGGAAAGAGTGGAATTGGCGTGATCAGTGATACCGAATCACAGCCGATCATTATCCGGTCACATCTGGGAGAGTTTGCCATCGTTTCCGTTAGTAAGATTATCAACATCGAGGATCTCACCGAACGGGCTCTGAAACGGCACCAGCACTTTTCGGAAACGGGTACCGGTGGTACCAGTCCTACTGAGCTCATTGCCATGCTGATAAATGAGGAGGAGTCGTTCGAAAAAGGGATCGAAAACGTTTACGAAAAGGTGAAGGGCTCCTGTTCCATGATGCTACTCACCGAAAAGGGGATTTTTGCCGCCCGGGATAAACTTGGAAGAACACCAATCTCTCTGGGAAGGAAAGATGGTGCATATGCTGTAAGTTCAGAGAGCAGCTCATTCAACAACATTGGATTTGAGACAGAGCTTGACATCGGCCCTGGCGAGATCCTGTTTATTACAGCCGATGGTTATGAGCAATGCAGAAAGCCCAACGACAAGATGCAGGTCTGTGCATTTCTTTGGGTTTACTATGGTTATCCGAGTTCCTGTTATGAAGGGATCAACGTGGAAGCTTGCCGGTATCGATGCGGAGCTGCCCTGGCGAGAAGGGATGAAGCGGAAATTGATTTTGTCTCAGGCATTCCCGATTCAGGCATCGCTCATGCTATTGGTTACTCCAATGAGAAGAAGATCCCCTACAAACGGGCATATGTGAAATATACACCCACCTGGCCGCGAAGTTTTATGCCTCAGAACCAGGAGATGCGCGACCTGGTTGCGAAAATGAAACTGATACCGGTCAAAGAGCTGATTGATGGTAACAGGATCGTCTTTTGCGACGATTCGATCGTACGGGGAACTCAGTTTCAGGATAACGTGAAGGACCTCTTCCAATGCGGAGCCAAAGAGCTACATGTCCGGCCTGCTTGTCCTACTCTTATTTTTCCCTGTGTCTTCCTCAATTTCTCTGCCTCCCGTACCACCCTCGACCTGGCCGGACGGAGAGCGATCGACCAGTTAGGGGATGGCGAAGAGCATCTGGACGAATATGCCACCCCGGGTACCGACCGGTATTATGCTATGATTGAGAAAATCCGCGAACGCCTGGGAGTAACTACACTTCAGTACCAACATCTGGATGACCTGATCGAAGCAATCGGATTGCCAAAGGAGAAAGTGTGTACGCACTGTTGGGATGGGAGCTCCTATTTTTAGTTGGTGAACTGGTGAACTGGCGAACTGGTGAGTAATGTCATTGCGATGAACAGAGTGACGTGGCAATTGTAGTTTGTGAGAAAATGCAAGTTAGGCCTTGACACTTTCGCTGTGAAGTCCATGAATATGAGGATAATACTTCTGATATTTCTTTTCCTATTTGTAGTTGATTATGCTTTTACCCAGGATGGGAAGCCCATTTCAGGGGTTGTGAAAGATGCCGTAACCGGTGAATCACTCCCTTATGCACAGATCGCTTTAACGGGGACAACCATGGGGAGTGTCACCAACGAGGATGGAATCTTTCGGCTGAAGATCCCGGATACCGGATTCCCCGATGCCAGATACCCGGATGCCGGATCTACGGATAGCCTGAACATTTCGTTTTTAGGTTTCCGGACTAAACGTGTTCCGGTTAGCTCTTTCGATACCGGAACCCTTATGATATTCCTGACCCCTGTCTCCCTCGATCTCAGGGAAGTGGTAATTGTCGCATTAACGCCTCAGGAGGTGCTGCATCGGGCTGTTGACAGCATCTCTGTCAATTATGGAGTTGATTCAGTTATCCTGACTGCTTTCATCCGGACACAGAAAACTGTTAACAACAAGCTGGCAGAATATACCGAAGCAATTGTACAGAACCTGAAAACGGGATATTCGTATTACAAACCAAATGAATCAGGCATCCGGCATCAGGGATCCAATATCCCTTTTCTCCACAAAGGTCGTGTAACCTCCGATACCAACCTGGTGAACCTGCTTGGTGAGGTGGGTGCCAGCGCACAGTGTCTCGGATGTAATTTCGTCAGGGATATAGCAGAGTTCCCTTACGAAACCATGCTGGATGAAAGGGATCACAAACATTATATCCTGAAGATGGAGGAGTTGATCAACCCGGAAGGAGGGAAGATCTACCGGATCATGTTTGATCAGAACGACAGGACCAGTAAAACACTTTACCAGGGGGAGATCCTGATCGATTCTAGGGATTTCGCCATCCTTCAGATCACCTATAAACCCAGCTTTAAAGCTTACGATGCGTACGAAAAGAAAAAATACCAGAGCACCTGGTTTCTGAATAGTGAACCCGGATGGATCCAGGAAATGCCCCTTGGTGAGACAACGGTAACCTATTCAAAAAGGGATATTTACTGGTCACTAAGCACAATCCGGCAGCAATACTGGGTTACATACATTCATCCGCAGAACAGGCAACGAATCAGTTACGGATATAAAAATGAGGTTGTAGTTACTGATGTGACACGCGATCCTCAACTTATCCGGGCCTTTAAGGGCGATAAATCTATTGGTGTCAACCAACGATGGGACGAGGTGGTAGGTGAAACCGATGAAGTGTTCTGGGAGAATTTTAATTATTTGCCGATTGAGGAGAAGCTGCGGAAAGAGCTGGATAGGTTGGAGAAATGAAACTTGAGCCACAATGAATTGTGGCTGTACGGGATTGGATAGCTTATTATAGGTGGGCGCGATTAATCGCGCCCGTTACTGAATCGGAACGTGCCACGCACAGCCGTCATTCATGACGGCTCATTTCAAATTACGAATTACGATTTTTCTCACAAACTCGCCAGTTCACCAGTTCACCAGTTCGCCAATTAACTAAATATCCCTGTTCTCCTGCACGACCAACTCCATCTCAGTTAGCTCAAGTGCCACCAGGCTCCCAAAGCCGGGGAACCCGTTGAGATAGGGGCCGTTGTCAATGTCGAATGCAGGTAAGGATTTATCGTGGTAGGAATGCATGATCTGATCCATGCTTTGAGGCGTATGGCCATGAATTATGCGACGGTTGCCGATCTTCCTGGGGATGATCTCGTAATCGCGAGACCAGAGCATCGCCTCTTTGTCAGAAAAAGGATCCATCTTCATGAAGTTCAGCCCCGCATGAACAAGCACAAAGTCATCGAGTTCAATATAATAGGTCAGATCCCGCATCCATTCGACATAATCAGGAGGAACCTCCTTCAGTCCACTGACCCCAAAACTTTCAAGCGTAGCTTTACCTCCGACCTTATCCCAGGCTTGCCGCTTACTTTTATTGAAATTGAATAACCAGGAAGTTTCGGGTCTCAATTCGGCATCATAGAGTTCAACCATGAAATTTTCATGGTTGCCCTTAAGGGGGGTAATTGAGTACCCATCATTCTGTAACCCCCGGATGTAATCGATTACACCTCTGGCATCGGGGCCACGATCGATGTAATCGCCCAGGAAGTAAAGCTCGTCTTCACGTGATGGCTTGATCCGCTCCTCCACAAGGCATTTCAGTGTATTGATATACCCATGTATGTCGGGGATCACCCACTGTTTTCTCATTTCTTCTTCCCCTGATTCGCCACCTCCTCCATCAATTTTTTAATCACCTCCGGATCTCCCAGAAAATAATCCTTTACCAGCTTCATGTTTTCATCAAATTCAAACACATATGGGATCCCGGTTGGTAGATTCAGACCGGGAATATCTTCGTCGGATATATTTTTAAGGAATTTTACGATGCCGCGAAGAGAGTTTCCGTGTGCAGCCACCACTACCTGTTTATGTTCTTTCAGGCTTTTGCTGATCTCCTTTTTCCAGTAGGGTACAATGCGCTCAACAGTATCTTTGAGGGCTTCTGTAGCAGGGATCTCCGACGGCTTAAGGTCGCTGTAACGGGGATCAAACCTGGGATGCCGTGGATCGTCTTCCGGAAGGGGAGGAGGCGGAACATCGTAGCTTCTGCGCCAGATATGTACCTGTTCATCTCCATATTCCTGAGCCATTTCAGCTTTGTTGAGCCCCTGAAGTGTACCGTAATGTTTCTCATTGAGACGCCAGGATTTGTAAACCGGAATCCACATCAGATTCATCTCATCCAGTACCAGATCCAGGGTACGAATAGCCCTTATCAGGTATGACGTATATGCAACCTTGAAGTTAAAACCAGCTTCTTTCAATGTTTTGCCGGCCTCTCCTGCTTCCCGGATGCCTCTTTCCGAAAGATCAACATCGGTCCAGCCGGTAAACCGGTTCTCTTTATTCCACAGGCTCTCGCCGTGTCTGATTAAAACGAGTTTATACATGGTTTTAGCACTAGTTTAGGTTGTCAAAAGTAAGAAAATTGCACAACTTATACTATCTTTGCCCTCCTTCAAACCCGTCATCCATGAAGATTTACAATCGTTTGAATTCCCTCCTTGGCTGGGGTGTTTTCCTGATCGCCACGGTAGTCTACATCATCACATCCGAACCTACAATGAGCTTCTGGGATTGTGGGGAATACATTGCCACGGCATACAAACTTGAAGTTGGCCATCCTCCGGGCGCACCGCTCTTCCAGATGCTGGGGAGGTTCTTCTCTCTCTTTGCCATGGGTGATGTCACGCTTGTTGCCCGTATGGTAAACAGCATGTCGGCCCTCTCAAGCAGTTTCACCATCCTCTTTCTCTTCTGGTCAATTACCATGATCGCAAAGAAAATCGCTTTGCGCAACCGGGAGGAGATGAATGAAGGAAGAATGTTTGCTATCATGGGCGCCGGACTGGTTGGTTCACTGGCGTATACGTTCAGCGATTCATTCTGGTTTTCAGCAGCAGAAAGTGAAGTGTATGCAATGTCCTCGTTCTTTACCGCGATTGTTTTCTGGGCAATCCTGAAGTGGGAGGAACATGCCGATGAAGGCCATGCCTATCGATGGCTGATACTGATTGCTTACCTGATGGGTCTGTCTATCGGTGTGCACCTGCTCAACCTCCTGGCAATTCCTGCCATTACACTGGTCTATTATTTCAAGAAGTACAAGAACCCCAGCTGGAAAGGGATCCTCCTGGCATTTGGCGCCTCCATAGTCATACTCTCCATAGTGATGTACATCATCATTCCTATGATCGTAAGCCTGGCTGGCTGGTTTGAGTTCTTCTTTGTAAATTCACTTGGGTTGCCCTTTAATGTAGGAC